>DATMWM010000230.1:0-2494 GCA_035562535.1 Rhodocyclaceae bacterium
GCTCCAACCCCTCGGCCATGGTGGCGATCGACTTGTCGGTCAGCGTCAGCCGGTCGAGCATGGCCTCGTCCAGCCCGGCGGCGCGCGCGGCTTCCAGGTCCTCGCCGTTGGCCGCGCGGATCGCCTCGCGGCTGCGCCGGATCGCCGCGGCGATCGCGGCCAGCGCGGCGTTCTTCTCGTTGGTCGAGGCACGCGCCATGCGGCGGGAGGCGGCGCGCGCCTCGCGGCCCATCCCGCGCATCATCTGTTTCACGTCCAGCGTCTCGGCTTTCATGGTCTACCTCTTCGCCACCCGCAGCGCGAGCTGCAGGAATTCGTCCCAGACGTCGCCCTCGGCGAGTCCCTTGATCATCCGGTCGATGCGCGCGGCATGAACCAGCGCGGCGCGCAGGCGCGGCGTGGCGACCCGGCCGACCGCCTGCTGCAGCGCCTGCCGGCGGCGCTCGTCGAACACCCGCTCGGCCTTGAGCAGTTCCGGCAGCGGCTGGCCGGCATCCAGGCCTGAACGGATCGCCGCCAGCGCGCGCAGTTCCGTGGCCAGGGCCCAGAGCACCAGCGGCGCCGCCGTGCCCTCGGCCGCCAGGCCGTCGAGCAGACGGGCGCAGCGCGCCGCGTCGCCGCGCAGCAGCGCCTCGCGCAGCTTGTCCACATCATAGCGTGCCACGTTCAGCACGGCGTCCTCGACCTGTTCCAGCGTGAGCGCGCCCGGCGGGTGGAGCAGGGCGAGCTTCTGGATCTCCTGGTGCGCGGCGAGCAGGTTGCCTTCGACGTGGGCGGCGATGAATTCGAGCGCCTCGGGCGGGGCGCTCTGCTCCTGGCGCTTGAGGCGCTGGGCGATCCAGTCCGGCAGCCGCGGCAGGTCCGGGGCGTTCGCCTCGATCGCGACGCCGGCCTGCTGCAGGGCGAGAAACCAGGCGCTCTTGCGCGCCGCCCAGTCGAGCTGCGGCAGGGTGATCAGGGTCACCACGCCTTCGCCCAGCCGGCTGCAATGGAGCTGCAGGGCCTCGGTCCCCTCGCGGCCCGGCTTGCCGCTCGGGATGCGCAGGTCCACCAGCTTGTTGCCGCCGAACAGCGAGAGATTGCCGGCCGCCATTTGCAGCGCGTCCCAGCGGAAGCCCGGGCCGACCACCAGCACCTCGCGCTCGTCGTAGCCCTGCGCCCTGGCGGTGCGGCGGATCGCGTCCGCCGCCTCGATCACCAGCAGCGGCTCGTCGCCGTGCACGAGGTAGAGCGCGGCAAGCGGTTTCGCCAGGTGGGCGGCGAGTTGATCGGGGCGCAGGTTCATCGGGTTTCCGGCGCGCGGCGGCCGGACGGGCGCGCCGGCTTCCGCCGCTCAGCCCTGCAGCGGCTTGGCCGCCGCGAGCCGGCGGACGATCTGCTGGACCAGGTCTTTCTGCATGTCGGCGTAGAGCAGCGCCTCTTCCTGTTCCTTGGCCAGCAGGGCCGAGTCGTTGAAGGTGAAGTCGCGGGTGAGCAGGATCTCGGTCTGCGGCAGCAGGTCCGTGCCCTTCCCGTCGTGCACCCGGAAGACGAAGCGGTAGCGCAACTGAAACTCCCGGACCCGGCCCGCGGTGTCCAGGGTGAGGATGACCTTCTCCCGGTTCTCGCCGACCACCGCCAGGACCGCCTCGGCCTCCTGGGGAGAATCGGCGATCCGCGTGCCCCCGCTGGCGCGGATGCTACGGCGCAGCGCCGCCCCGAGTTCGGAGTTGGCCGGGGCGCCGACGTAGATGCTCTCGTAGGGCAGCGGCTGGCTGCCGCGCAGGTGGAAGCCGCAGCCGGCGAGCACGCCGACGGTCAGCAGGACGAGCCACGTTCGCATATGCTCTTTCTCGATCCTCGATCCTCGATCCTCGATCCTCACACCACGATATTGACCAGCCGCCCGGGCACCACCACCACCTTGCGCGCCGGCCTGCCTTCCATGTACTTCGCCGCGGTCTCGCTGGCCAGGGCGAGCCGCTCGATCTCCGCCTGGCCGGCCCCGGCCGGGACGCGCAGCTTGCCGCGGGTCTTGCCGGCAACCTGCAGCACCAGTTCGATCTCCTCCTGCGCGAGCGCTTCTTCCAGCGGCTCCGGCCAGGGCGCGGCCAGGATGTCCTCGCCGTAGCCGAGTTCGCTCCACAGCACCTGGCATACGTGCGGCGTGATCGGCGAGAGCAGGCGCAGCAGGATCGACAGCCCCTCCGAGGCCACCTCCGCATGGGCGCGCGACGGGGCGCCGGGCGCGCGCTCCAGCGTGTTCAGGATCTTCATCGCCGCCGAGGCGACCGTGTTGAACTGCAGGCGCTGCATGTCGTAGTTCGCCTGCCGCAGGTTGGCGTGGATGTCCCGCCTGGCCGCGGCCAGCTCCGCCGGCAGCGCCGCGCCCGGGGTTCCCGCCGCTGCAGCCGGATCCAGCCGGGGCCGGATGTCGCGGCCGAACTGCGCGCCGTAGCTCCACACGCGCTTGAGGAAGCGGTAGCTGCCGTCCACGCCCGAGTCCGACCATTCC
>DATMWM010000231.1:0-2879 GCA_035562535.1 Rhodocyclaceae bacterium
GAGCAGCGGCAGGCCGCCGAGCGCCTTGCCGCGGCCGCGCAGTTCGGCGTAGCCCTGAGCGCAGGAGGCCACGCGCGCGGTGGGCGTGTCGCCGATGGCACGCGCCCGGCGCACTGCTGAAAGCCAGACGAAGAAGCTGAGCAGGGCGATCAGGGATGCGCTGACCAGCACCCCGGTGCGGGTGCCGTCGTGCAGCGCGAAACCAACGAGCACGAGCTGCGCGGCGGAGGTGACGAGGTTGCCGTAGCCGCGGCGCAGCCTCACCAGCATGGGCGGGGGAGCCTCAGCCGAACAGCGCCTTCAGGTCCACGTCCGCCTTCTCGGCGGTGGAGAACTCCAGCAGCGGCTTAATGCCGAAGCCGAAGATGCCGGCGACGATGTTGTCCGGGAACTGCTCGACCCGCACGTTGTTGATGTTCACGCTCTCGTTGTAGAGCTCGCGCCGGTCGGCGATCGCGTTCTCCAGCGCGGTGATGCGGACCTGCAACTGCATGAACTGTTCGTTAGCCTTCAGCTCCGGATAGGCTTCGGCCACGGCGAACAGTCGCCCCAGGCCCATGCGCAGCAGGCCCTCGGCCTCGCCCAGGGCGGGGATGTCCTGCTGTTCGCGCGCGCTCTGCACCCGCGAGCGGGCCTCGATCACCCGCTGCAGGGTCTCCTGCTCGAACTGCTTGTATTGCCGGCAGGCTTCCACCAGCTTGGGCAGTTCGTCGTGGCGCTGGCGCAGCAGCACGTCGATGTTCGCCCAGGCCTTGGATACCGCGTGCTTGAGCTGGACCAGCCCGTTGTAGATGGTGATGCCGTAGGCCAGCAAGATCGCGAGGACCGCCAACAGCAGCATGCCGAAGATGCTCATGAATGACTCCCGTGCCTGGTAATTGAACGCCGTCGGGGGCTTATACTGCCACGCCAGCCCGTCCGGTCCGATGAATCCCGACCCAGTTCCTGCCGATTCCGCGCCCGATTCCCCGGCGGTGCCAGCCGGCCGACGGATCTTGCGGCGCGTGCTCGTCGCCGCGGCCTTCGTGGCCTTCGCTGCGCTGCTCTGGGTGCTCTTCCTTGCCTACCTGCAGCCGGGCCTGCTGCTCGAATTCGTCAACCTGCGCTACTGCGGCTGACATCGGTGCCGATCTCCGTCTCGGTCCCGGCAAGGTAAGGGTCCACGCCCACGCGCATCATCACCGCTTCGGGCGTCAGGTGCAGCAGGTCGGCGATTGCGGCGAAGTCGTCCGGCAGCGCCGGGTCGCTCCAGCCGTTGATCGAGTGGCGCGCCAGATTCACCGCATACACCACGTTGCGCACCCTGGGGTTGGCCGCCTGCGCGTCGTTCATCAGGATCTGCAGCAACTGCGGGAGGTGCCACGCGTGGCAGAGCGCGCCCTGCAGCTCGAGTCCGGTCACGCCGAAGACCTCGCGCTGGGCGTCCTGGCTGCGCAGCGCGCGGTCCGCCTCCTGCATCTGGCGCACGCGCAGCGACAGCGTCGGGGCGAAGCACCACAGCAGGATCTCGGCGATGTCGTGGAGCAGGGCGGCCACCGTGATCTCGTCGATGTCCAGGTCGTGGCGCAGGGCCGCCCAGTCGCGCGCGAAGAAGGCGGCGCGGCGCGCGCGGGCCACCACGCGCAGCATCCCGAGCAGCGCCGGAGGCTGCGCCCTGAGATGATCCTCCACGATGGGCAGCGCGACGAAGCTGCGGAAGAAGGGCGTGATGCCGAGCATCATGATCGCCCGGTCGATGGTCGTGATGTCCGCGTTCTGGCTGCGCCGCCGGTGCGCCTCGATGTAGGCCAGCACCTTCACCGCCATCAGTGGATCCTGCAGGACGACTCGCGCCAGGTCGCGGCCGGTGACCGACTCCTCGCGGGCGCGCAGGTCGTCCAGTTCCCGGGCGGTGCGCCGCAGGACGGGGATCGGCAACTGGCCGAGGCGTTCGACCCAGGCATCGAGAGAGGGCAGCGGCTGGTCGATCATGGCTGGGCGGGATCGGGTCGGGGGTCCGGGAATCAGGCAGGGGTAACGGCGGTCCCCTGTCCGGCTTTAGCGAAGCGGGCTGTGCCCGGTAGAATCGGGGCGGGGCGCTCGCCGCGTCGGCGGGCGCTGGGGGACTTTGGGGCAACCCGATGAAAGGAGGCGCGACGATGAATGCAGGCGCAACATGGGGGGCGCGCGGCCGCTGGGTCGCCCTGACCGCGCTTTTCTGGTCCCTGGCGTCCGGCGCGGCGGCGGAGACTCCCCAGGAATTCGCCAAGCGGCTGAGCAAGACCCAGGGCGTTTCAGCGGTGGCGAACCTGCGCGAGGACCAGACCCTCGGCTCGATCGCCATCGGCCTGCTGCCCGAACTCCTGGCCGACCGGGCCAAGGTCGAGCCGCTGCTGGGTGAGATCGGCAGCTACGCCGCCGCGGGACAGTACCGCGCCACGGTGGTCACGCCGACCCAGGCGGACAACGATTTCGTCAGCGGCAAGTTAAGGGCGACGGGCGTCGCCCAGATCACGCCCAAGGTCATGGCCGACTTCGTGAGCATCAAGACCAGCCGCATCTTCCTGATTCCAAAGAAATAAGGTTCCCGGCCGGGCCGCGCTTCTGGGCCTGGGTCAAGGAAACGGCGCGGCGGGCTGCGAGGATGGCGGCTGTCCAGCCAGCTTGTCGCCATGCTCCGCCAGTTCGTCCTGTTCCTCCTGCTGTTCTGCCAGCTCTGCTCTGGCGCGGCCCCGGCCGCGCGACCGCTGCAGCCGCTGATCGACGCCACCGCGCCGGGCGGAACCCTTAGGCTCGCCGCCGGCACCTACGCCGGGCCGGCCGTGATCGACAAGCCCATGGTGCTGGACGGTGGCGGCGCGGCGACGCTGGACGGGGCGGGGCAGGGCACGGTGCTGACC
>DATMWM010000232.1:0-2185 GCA_035562535.1 Rhodocyclaceae bacterium
CGCGCACCTGGGACGCCTCGTCGAGGATGTTCATCACCTCGTCCAGGCCGAGCGGCTCCTCCTTGACCACCGAGGCCACCATCACCCGGGCCGAGGCGCTGCCGATCGCGCCGGCGAGTTGGGTCTCGGCGAAATGCACCAGCCCGGCATCGGCATCGAGCGCGTCGATCGAAGAGGCGTTGCGCTGGCTCGCGTAGGTTGCGAAAGCCTGGCGGGCGCGCTCGCGGCCGAGAAAGCGGCCGACCAGCGCCAGCAGGTCCTCGACCTGCGCGCTGCCGCGCCAGAACTGAGAGCCCGAGCCCGGCGAACCGTGCCGGAACACGTCGACGAACAGCGTGGCCTGGCTGGTCTCCGCGGCGTCCGGCCGGCCGGCGAGCGACACGCCGACATAGCAGCCGATGTTGACCAGCATGCTCCAGAACAGGCAGTGGGTGATCTGGTCCATGCCGGTCAGGCCGAACAGCTGCAGCGGCCGCAGCAGCTCGATGCCGAGCGGACCCTGTTCGAGGAAGCTCATCGGCAGCCAGCCGGAACGGGCGAACGACGGCAGCAGCAGCGTGTACGTCCAGACCAGGAAGCCGGCGGTGAGCGCGGCGATGGCGCCGTTGCGCGTGCCGCCCTTCCAGAACATGCCGCCGAAAATCACCGGTCCGAACTGGGCCACCGCCGCGAAGGAGATCAGTCCGATCCCCACCAGGGCGTAGGCCTCGCCCGCCGCGCGGAAATAGATGTAGCCGAGCACCAGGATGACGACGATGGCCGCCCGGCGGATGCCGAGCAGCAGCCCCGAGAGGTCCTCGCGCTGCTGCAACTGAGCCCAGCGGCGGCGCAGCAGGAAGGGCATGACCAGGTCGTTGCAGACCATGGTCGACAGGGCGATCACCTCGACGATGATCATGCCGGTGCCGGCCGACAGCCCGCCGATGAAAACCAGCAGCGCCAGCGCCTCCTGCTGCCGGGCCATCGGCAGGGTGAGCACGAAGGTGTCCGCATCCACGGTCCCGCCCGGGAAGTGCAACAGGCCGCCGAGCGCGATCGGCAGCACGAACACGTTGATCAGCAGCAGGTAGAGCGGGAACTGCCAGATCGCCCGGCGCAGGTGGTCCTCGTTGACGTTCTCCACCACACCCACCTGGAACTGCCGGGGCAGGAACATCACCGAGAGCATGGACAGCACGGTCAGCGAGGCCCAGGTGCCGAAGCTCGCGTCGCTGCCGACCGTCATCAGCGCCGCCAGATTCGGCACCGCCGCGGCGCGGTCGAAGATGTCGGCGAATCCGCCGTACATGCCGAAGGTGACGAACGCGCCGACGGCGAGGAAGGCCACCAGCTTGACCACCGACTCGAAGGCGATCGCCGCCACCATGCCTTCGTGCCGCTCGGTGGCATCCAGGTGGCGCGTGCCGAAGACGATGGTGAAGGCCGCCAGGATGAGCGCGATGTAGAGCGTGGTGTCGCCGATCATCGGCAGCGTGGCGGCGCGCTGCGGCATCACGATCTCGGGGTAGTGGAGCAGGATGGTGAAGCTGTTGGACACCGCCTTCAACTGCAGCGACAGGTAGGGCACCACGCCGACCACGGCGATGACGGTGACGATGCCGCCGAGCAGCTGGCTCTTGCCGTAGCGCGAGGCGACGAAGTCGGCGATCGAGGTGATGCGGTTGGTCTTGCTGATCCGCACCATCTTGGTCATGACGAACCACCACAGCGCCACCATCAGGGTCGGCCCGAGGTAGATCGGCAGGAAGCCGATGCCGGCCGAGGCGGCGCGCCCGACGCTGCCGTAGAACGTCCAGGTGGTGCAATACACCGCCAGCGACAGCGCGTAGATCGTCGGGTGGGCGATGATCGAGCGGCCCTGGTCGGCACGCTTGTCGCCGTAGTAGGCGATGGCGAACAGCACCCCCAGGTAGCCGAAGGAGGCGGCGACGATCACCCAGCCCTGGAGCATCGGCTTACGGCGCCTGCCGCCGCTCGATGATCCAGGCCATCAGGCCGATCAGCAGCGCCCAGGCGGTGAAGATGTAGGCATACAGCAGGGGGATGCCAAACAGCTCGGCGCTGCGGTTGAACAGCGCCAGCAGCGGATAGTTGAACAGCGCGCAGCCCAGCAGGAACAGGGCGACGAGACGCTGGCCGGTCATGCGTGCGCGATGCATGCTCCCCCCTCGGATGCATCGGGAAT
>DATMWM010000233.1:0-4631 GCA_035562535.1 Rhodocyclaceae bacterium
AGGCAGCGCAGCCCGTTCGCCGAGGACCCGCTCTTCCGCTACTTCTTCGGCGAGCGTTTCGGCAGCGAGACCCAGCGCACGTCCGGGCTGGGCAGCGGCGTCATCGTCAGCCCGAACGGATTCGTCCTGACCAACCACCACGTGGTCGAGGCGGCCGAGGAGATCGAGGTGTCGATGAACGATGGCCGCAAGCTGCGCGCCCGCATCGTGGGCACCGATCCGGAATCGGACGTCGCGGTGCTCCAGATCGAATCCGCTTCGCGCCTGCCGGCGGTCACCTTCGCCCGGCCGGAGTCGCTGCAGGTGGGCGACGTGGTGCTGGCGATCGGCAACCCCTTCGGCGTCGGCCAGACGGTCACCATGGGCATCGTCAGCGCGCTCGGCCGCTCGCATCTGGGCATCAACACCTTCGAGAACTTCATCCAGACCGACGCGGCGATCAATCCGGGCAACTCCGGCGGCGCACTGGTGGACGCCAACGGCAACCTGGTCGGCATCAACACCGCGATCTACTCCCGCTCCGGCGGATCGCTCGGCATCGGCTTCGCGATCCCGGTGTCGCTGGCGCGCAATGTGATGGAACAGATCATCCAGACCGGCTCGGTCACCCGCGGATGGGTCGGGGTCGAGGTCCAGCAGATCACCCCGGACCTGGTCGATTCCCTGCACCTGGCGAGCGCCGACGGCACGCTGATCGCCGGCGTGGTCCGCGGCGGCCCGGCCGACCGGGCGGGCATCAAGCCCGGGGACGTGCTGCTGGCGATCGACGGCAAGCCGGTGAAGGATCCGCAGGTCATGCTGGACACGGTCGCCTCGCTAAGACCGGGCGGCAGCGCCAGCTTCAAGGTGCGCCGGGACAAGGCGGAAGCCGAAGTCGGCGTGACCATCGGCAAGCGGCCGCCGCCGACCCGCAGCGGCGAGTGAGGCGCGGGCGCTCGCGCCCCGCCGGTCAGCCCTCGCGCTGCCGCTCGGCGTCGGTCTTGTCCAGTTCCCGCTCCATCTCGGCGTCGGTCAGGGCGCGGTAATCCGATTCCGGCGCTTCGCGTTTGCCTACGAAGCGCGCGAGGAACAAGCCGACCTCGTAGAGCAGCACCAGCGGAACCGCCAGCAGCAGCTGCGACATCACGTCCGGCGGGGTGACCACCGCCGCAACGACGAAGGCGCCGACGATCGCGTAGGGACGGAACTCCTTGAGCTTTTCCAGGCTGACGATGCCCATGCGCACCAGCACGATAAGCACCACCGGCACCTCGAAGGTCACCCCGAAGGCGAGGAACATGGTCAGCACGAAGGACAGGTACTGCTCGATGTCCGGAGCGGGCGTGATGCTTTTCGGCGCGAACTCGTTGATGAAGCTGAAGACCACGCCGAAGACGAAGAAATAGCAGAACGCCATGCCGAGCAGGAACAGCAGCGTGCTGGCCACGACCAGCGGGATGCCCAGCCGCTTCTCGTGCGCGTACAGCCCCGGCGCGACGAAGGCCCAGGCCTGGTAGAGCACCACCGGAAGCGCGGCCACGAAGGCGACCATCAGGGTCACCTTCACCGGCACCAGGAAGGGCGTCACCACGCCGGTGGCGATCATCTTGGTGCCTTCGGGCAGCGCCAGCATCATCGGCTGCGCCAGCAGGTCGTAGATCTCGCCGGCCCAGGGCATGAGCGCGATGAACACGACGAGTACGGCGAGGAGGGCGCGCAGCAGCCGGTCGCGCAGTTCGACCAGGTGCGAAACGAAGGTCTGTTCCTGCTCGACCACCGGCTTCAGCCCGCCTTGCGGGCCGGCGCGCCCTGACCGAGTTCGAGCTCCATCTGGGGTGCGCCCGCTGCCGGTGCCGGCACGGGCGGCGCATCCGGGGCCCGGGTCGCTTCCGTCGCGGCCGGCAGGGCCGGCGTTTCGGGGTCGAGCGCCCCGGCGGCCTTGTTCAGCGAGGTCTCGACCTCGCGCAGTTCCTTGTCCACCGAGACCTCCAGGCTGCGCGCCGATTCCTCGACCTGCTGCTGAAGCCGCTTGAGATCCTCGATCTGCATCTCCCGCTGGATATCGGACTTGACGTCGCTCACGTAACGCTGCAGCCGTCCGAGCAGCGCCCCTGCGGTGCGCGCCACCTTGGGCAGCTTCTCCGGACCGATGACGATCAGCGCCACCAGAGCGATGACGATCAGCTCGGAAAAACCGATATCGAACATGCGGCGCCGATGTGGATGGTTGCGGCGGCGAAGGGACCCCCGCCCCTCATCGCCGCGGGGTCACGAGGAGCGGGTCTTGTCCTTGACCTCGACGTCTATGGTCTGGCCGCTCGTTACCTGGGGCGGCGGCGACGAGGCGTCGGCTTCCTTCTCGCCTTCCTTCATGCCCTGCTTGAAGCCCTTGACCGCGCCGCCGAGGTCCGCCCCGATGTTGCGCAGTTTCTTCGTGCCGAAGACCAGCAGGATGATCACCAGGACGATCAGCCAGTGCCAGATGCTGAATGAACCCATGTTCGCCTCTCCTCAACGCTTCGGCAGCATCCGCCCCAGGGGTTCCGGGCCGCCGAATATGTGCATGTGCAGATGATACACCTCCTGTCCGCCGACCCTTCCCGTGTTGATGATCGTGCGGAACCCGTCGGCGGCGCCCTGCTCGCGCGCCAGCCTGCCCGCCACGGCGAGCATCCAGCCGAGCACCGGCTGGTGGTTCGCCTCGGCTTCGTAGAGCGAGGCGATATGCTGCTTCGGGATGATCAGGAAATGCACCGGCGCCTGGGGATTGATGTCGTGGAACGCCAGCACGTCCTCGTCCTCGAAAACCTTGCGGCTCGGGATGTCGCCGCGGGCGATCTTGCAGAAGATGCAGTTGTCCATCTGTCGGCCTCGACTGGCAGGAATGCGGTTGATGCAGGGCGCCGTCCGCGCGCCGGGCCGGCGCGTTCCGGCGTGCAGCGGTCAGCTCTTGGCGCCTCGGCTGCGCTTCTCGTCGATGCCGGACACGCCCTCGCGGCGCCTGAACTCGGCCAGGATGTCGTCCACCGACAGGCCGAAGTGCGCCATCAGGATCAGGCTGTGGAACCACAGGTCGGTGACTTCCCAGACCAGATGCAGCCGGTCCTTGTCCTTTGCCGCCATGATGGTTTCGGCGGCCTCCTCGGCGATCTTCTTGCAGATCGCGTCCGTGCCCTTGCCGTACAGGCTCGCCACATAGGAGGACTCGGGATCCGCGTGGCGTCTTTCCGCCAGGGTCTCGGCGACACGGTGCAGGACTTCGATGTCGATCATTTGGTCGTACCTTCGCTCTGCTTGTAGATTTCCTTCGGATCCTTGAGTACCGGATCCACCGCCTGCCAGTGATCGGCTTCGAATTTCTGGAAGAAGCAGCTGTGGCGCCCGGTGTGGCAGGCGATGCCGCCGATCTGCTCGACCTGGATCAGGATCACGTCGTTGTCGCAGTCGGTGCGGATCTCCAGCACCCGCTGCACGTGCCCGGATTCCTCGCCCTTGTGCCAGAGCTTGCGCCGGGAGCGCGACCAGTAGACCGCCTCGCCCTCGCGGGCGGTGCGCTCCAGCGCCTCGCGGTTCATCCAGGCGAACATCAGGATGTCGTTGCTGCCGATCTCCTGGACGATAACCGGGACCAGTCCGTTCTCGTCCCAGGCGACCTCGTTCAGCCACTTCTTGTTCGTCGTCACAACCGCACCTCGATTCCGCGCCCGCGCATGTATTCCTTTGCCTCGCGCACCGTATGCTCGCCGTAGTGGAAGATGCTGGCCGCCAGCACCGCGTCGGCGTGGCCCTGCAGCACCCCGTCGGCCAGGTGTTCCAGCGTGCCGACCCCGCCGCTGGCGATCACCGGGATGCCGACCGCATCGCAGATCGCCCGGGTGAGCGGCAGGTCGAAGCCGTTGCGCGTGCCGTCGCGGTCCATGCTGGTGAGCAGGATCTCGCCCGCCCCGAGCGCCTGGACCCGCCGGGCCCACTCGACCGCGTCGATGCCGGTCGGCGTACGGCCGCCGTGGGTGAATACCTCCCAGCGCGGCTCTCCGCCGCCGGCCGCCTGCTTGGCGTCGATCGCCACCACGATGCACTGGGCGCCGACCTTGGCGCTGGCATCGGCGACCAGTTGCGGATTCTGCACCGCGGCCGTGTTCATGCTCACCTTGTCCGCGCCGGCATTGAGCAGCCGGCGCACGTCGTCCACCGAGCGGATGCCCCCGCCCACCGTGAGCGGGATGAACACCTGCTCGGCCACCGCCTCGACCACGTGCAGGATGATGTCGCGCTGGTCCGAACTGGCGGTGATGTCCAGGAAGGTCAATTCGTCGGCGCCCTGATCGTCGTAGCGGCGGGCGATTTCCACCGGGTCGCCGGCGTCGCGCAGGCCGACGAAGTTGATGCCCTTGACGACCCGGCCGGCCTTGACGTCCAGGCAGGGAATGATGCGCTTGGCGAGCATGGAGGAGTAAGGAGCGAGGAGTAAGGGGTCAGGAGTAACAGTTCAGGCGCGGGGGCGGAGACCGGCGGGTTCCGTCACACCCCGGGCCTTACTCCTGGCTCCCCGCGGACAGCGTGTCCGCTTCCGCCTGGGCCTTCCCGAAGTCCAGCCTGCCCTCGTAGATCGCGCGGCCGGTGATCGCGCCCATGATGCCCTCGCCCTGCAC
>DATMWM010000234.1:0-2648 GCA_035562535.1 Rhodocyclaceae bacterium
GCCAGGGCGGCATCGGCCGGGTCTATCTCGGTTTCGACCGCTCGATCGGGCGCGAGGTGGCGATCAAGGAACTGCTCGATGCCCCGGACGGCGCGGCCGCGGGCGGAGCGTCCCCCGACCCGGTTCGCGCCCGCTTCCTGCGCGAGGCGCGGATCACCGGCCAGCTCGAGCATCCGGGCGTGGTGCCGGTGCACGAGATCAGCGCGAGGCCGGACGGCGCGCCCTTCTACGTCATGCGCTACGTGCACGGGCGGACGCTGGAGGATGCGCTCGGCGAGTGCGCGGACGCCGACGCCGAGGCCGCCTTCAAGCGCCGCATGCAGCTTCTCGGCAGTCTGATCCAGACCTGCGAGGCGACCGCCTACGCCCATGCCCGCGGGATCATCCACCGCGACCTCAAGCCGGCCAACGTCGTGCTCGGGGAGTTCGGGGAGACGGTCATCCTGGACTGGGGCCTGGCCAGGCGCGTCGAGGAAGACGACGGTCCGGCGCCCGGCCCGCGCACGGATTCGCCCGCCGCGGAGACCGGGGAGCTGACCTCGGTCGGCGAGCTGCTCGGCACCCCGAACTACATGGCGCCGGAACAGGTCGATCCGGCCTTCGGGCCGGTCGGCAAGCCTAGCGACGTCTATGCGCTCGGCACCATCCTGTTCCGGCTGCTCACCGGAACGCTGCCCTACGAGGGCAGCGGCCGCAGCGTGCTGCGGGCGCTGGCCGGCCGCGCCCCTTCGCCGTCGCCGAAGCGGCACCGGCGGGGGATTCCGCCGGAACTGGCGGCCATCTGCGAGAAGGCCATGTGCAAGGACCCGGGCGGTCGCTTCCCCGATGCCGCGGCCATGGCGGCGGAATTACGCGCATTCCGCGACGGCCGGCTGGTCAGCATCTACGCCTACACGAGGGGCGAGCTGCTGCGCCGCTTCGTCTCCCGCAACCGCGTGGCGGTGATCGCCGCGGCCGGCGTGTTCCTGTCCGCGCTGGTCGGCGGCGCGCTCGCGCTGCGCTACGCCTTGGAAGCCGAGCGGGCGCGCGCCCAGGCCGAAATCGCGCTCGAGGAAGTGACCGAACTCGGCGAACTCGCCCAGGCGCACGCGCGCAAGGGCACGGCGGCGCTGGACGCGCATCTGCAGGCGTTGCAGGCGGAACTGGAGGCGGCGGCGCGAGGCGCCGGCGGCGATCCGGAGGCCGCGCTGCGCGCCGCGCACGCCCGTCTGGCCTCGCGCACCCCCGGCCTCGCGGGCCTGTTCTGGGTCGATCCGTCCGGTTCGGTTCGCGCCGCGCAGCCGCCGGATCTCGCGCCCCCGGCTGGCGCGCGCGCGGAGGCGCGGCCGGCGACCGGCTGGATCGACCCGGCGGAGGGCCGGTCGGTGTCGGGCGCGTTCGGGGACGGCCCGCGCGCGAGCTGGGTCGGCATCCAGGTCCCGCTCGCCGTCGACGGCAGGCACGCCGGGGTTTTTGCCGCCCTGCTGCGCGCCGACCGGCTGATCGCTGCCGCCATCCCGCCGGCGCCGCCGGTCCGCGGCCGCAGGCCGGACGTCTGGGCGATGCAGCGCGACGGGCTGGTGCTCTACGACGAGGATCCGGAGTACGTGGGCACGGACCTGTTCCGCGACCGGGTCAACACGGTGCTGCCCGGCGTGGTCGAGTTCGGCCGGCGCATGCAGGCGGAGGACGCGGGCGTGAGCCACTATGCCTACTTCTCGGCCGACGGGCTCGGCCGCGAGCACTACGTGGCCGCCTGGCATACCCTGACCTTTCCCTCGGGCGTGCAGTGGCAGGTGGTGGTGGATTATCCGTATGTCGTGGTCCGGCAGTGAGCACGCGGCGCGCCGCCGGGCCCGATCGACGTTTCCGCAACTGACAGGAGGTCCGCAATGCTGACGAAAGAGCAGTTCTTCCGGGAGGTGATCGAGGTCGTGCCGCAGTACGAGGACGACAACGGCTGGTTCCGATTCGAGCGCGGCGGGATCTGGGACAAGGGCCACATCATCCAGTTCGTCCTGATGGCCTGGCGCTGCTACCAGGGCGTGACGCGCAGCGCGCTGCAGATGATCCTGCTCGGCGACACCAAGATCCGCTCCGACCGGGAACTGGTGATGTCCTTCGGCCTGGCCTCCGCGGGCGGCGTCCAGGAGGAGAGGGACTTGGCGATGATCGAGCAGATCATCGGCGGCCGGCCGGCGAACGCGACGGCGGGGCCGGCGGTCGCGGTCGTCGGGCCGGGCAGCATCCTGAGCACGAAGATGTGGAGCCCGATCCTGAACGACGCCCTGATCATCGCCGGCGCGCACTGCCGGCAGGATTGCCTGTTCGCACTGAACGAGGATGAACGCCGCGACTGGGGCCTGCACATCGGCGCGGCGGAGTTCGACAAGCGGCGGGCGGTGTTCGGCGAGGCGGTGAAGCGCCCGGGCGTCCTGCCGGCGTCGCCGCCGGCGCCAGGGGCGACGCCCCAGGACCGCTGGGCCGCCTTCTTCCGCCGCAACCCGCGCGTGTTCTGGGACCGGGGAAACCCGCGGGTGTTCGTACGGGAACTGCTCGGCCTGAAGCTCTTCGGCTACAGCCCGGTCTTTTCCGCGGAGCAACTCGGTTTCGCCTGCACGAACCCGGGCCTGGCGAACACCGCCGGCTCAGGCGCCGAGGTCCTGCAG
>DATMWM010000235.1:0-5562 GCA_035562535.1 Rhodocyclaceae bacterium
CCGCATGTCAATGCTGTCCAGGACAGCGCAGCCAAATCGGGCGAACGCACGGCCGACGCCGGCATGTCCCGCCTGCTGATCGCTCACTGGGCCGCGACAGGTGCGCCGGTGCCCCGCCTGCCGCTCTCGGCCGGCGCCACGCCTGGAGCCCGGCCGTGAGTGCGCTGGCGAGGCGGCTGGTTGCGGCGGCCGTGCTGGCCGTCCCGGCCGGGGCAGCGCTGGCCTGCGCGCCGCTGCTGAACCACAGCTTTCCCGGTCTGCACGACGAGCGCGCGCAGTCGCTGTGCGCCTACCAGGGCAAGGTCGTGGTGGTGGTCAACACCGCCAGCCAGTGCGGCTACACGCCCCAGTACGAGGCGCTCCAGTCGCTCTACAAAAGCTACAAGGACCGCGGGCTGGTGGTGCTCGGCTTTCCGGCGAACGACTTCGGCGGACAGGAACCGGGCAGCAACAAGGAGATCGCCGAGTTCTGCCAGGTTAACTATGGCGTCAGCTTCCCGATGTTCGCCAAGACCAGCGTGGCCGGCCGCAGCGCCAACCCGCTGTTCGCGGACCTCGCCCGGCAGACCGGCGCGGCCCCGCAGTGGAACTTCCACAAGTACCTGATCGACCGCGGCGGCAGCCGCGTGCTGAGCTTCGACAGCAAGGTTCGGCCGGACAGCCGGGAATTCGTGGCCGCGGTCGAGTCGCTGATCGAGGCCCGCTGAATCCGCCCGCACACCGTACCCGACAACTCCCCGAGGAAAGACACGAGATGAACGCACCGTACAAGCTCCCGTTGCCAGACGTCCAGTCCAGCGCCGACAACCGCCAGCTCGCCATACAGCGGGTCGGCGTCAAGGGCCTGCGCTATCCGCTCAAGATCGCCGCGGGCGCCGACGAGGTCGTCGCCACGGTGGCCAGCATCGACATGACCGTCGGCCTGCCGCCGGACGTCAAGGGCACCCACATGTCCCGCTTCGTCGAGGTGATCGAGGCCCACCGGGAGCCGCTCACCGTGCCGGCGCTGCGGGCGCTGCTCGCCGGCATGCTCGACCGGCTCGACGCCCTGAGCGGCCGCATCGAGATGCGCTTTCCCCACTTCCTGCGCAAGCAGGCGCCGGTGTCCGGCGTGGAGAGCCTGCTCGACATCGACGCGGAACTGGTCGCCGACAAGCAGGCCGGCCACCCGGCGCGCGTGACGCTGACGGTCACCGTGCCGGTGACCAGCCTGTGCCCCTGCTCGAAGGAGATCTCGGCCTACGGCGCGCACAACCAGCGCTCGCACATCACGATCGCCGCCGAACTGCGCGAGAGCGTCGGCCTGGAGGAACTGGTGCGCATGGCCGAGGAGGAGGCGTCCTGCGAGGTCTGGGGCCTGCTCAAGCGGCCGGACGAGAAGTACGTGACCGAGCGCGCCTACGACAACCCGAAGTTCGTCGAGGACTTGGTGCGCGACATCGCCCTGCGCCTCAAGGCCGACCGGCGCCTGGCGCGCTGGGTGGTCGAGTCGGAGAACTTCGAGTCGATCCACAACCATTCGGCCTACGCCCTGATCGAGGGCGAGAACGCCTGAAGCCAGCCACGGAGAGCCTGAAATGAAGCTTGCGGTTGTCGGATCGGGAATCGCCGGACTTTCGTCCGCCTGGCTGCTCGGGCGGGCTCACGAGGTCACTCTCTACGAGGCAGCCGGACGGCTGGGCGGCCACACGAACACGGTGGACGTGACGCTGGACGGCGTCACCCACCCGGTGGATACCGGCTTTCTGGTATTCAACCGCCGCACCTATCCGAACCTGGTCGCGCTGTTCCGCCTGCTCGGCGTACAGTCGGTGGCGAGCGAGATGTCCTTCGCGGTCAGCCTGGACGAAGGCCGCGTGGAATGGGCGGGCAGCAGCCTGGCGACGCTGTTCGCGCAGAAGGCGAACCTGGCCCGGCCGGCCTTCTGGGGCATGCTGCAGGACATCCTGCGCTTCAACCGCGAGACCACGCGCATGGACCCGGGCGCGGCCGAAGACGTGACCCTGGGCGAGTACCTGCGCCGCGGCGGCTACGGCGAAGCTTTCCGGGACTGGTACCTGCTGCCCATGGCGGCCGCGATCTGGTCCTGCCCGACCGGGCAGATGCTCGAATACCCGCTCTCCACCTTCGTCAATTTCTGCCGCAACCACGGCCTGCTCCAGATCCTGGACCGGCCGAGCTGGCTGACCGTGCGCGGCGGCGCCCGGGAGTACGTCCGCGCCCTGGCTCGCGACATCCACGACCTGCGCCTGGCCACGCCGGTCGCCTCGGTCAGGCGCCACCATTCGGGCATCCTGCTGGAGGCGGGCGGGCGCATCGAGCGCTACGACGGCGTGGTCTTCGCCTGCCACTCCGACCAGACCCTGGCGATCCTGGGCCAGGACGCCGACCCGGCGGAGCGCGCCACGCTCGGCGCGGTGCGCTACCAGCCGAACCGCGCGGTGCTGCACACCGACGAGCGGCTGCTGCCCCGTCATCCGGGGGTGTGGTCGGCCTGGAACTACCTGGGTGGCCGCGGCGACCCGGACAGGCGCCCCGTCACGGTCTCCTACCTGATCAACCGGCTGCAGCCGCTGCCGTTCCGCCGGCCGGTGATCGTCTCGCTCAACCCGTTCCGCGAGCCGGACCCCGCCAAGGTGATCGCCGAGTTCGACTACGCCCACCCGGTGTTCGACCGGGCGGCCACCGGCGCCCAGGCGCGGCTGCGCGAGATTCAGGGCCGGCGCAACACCTGGTACTGCGGCGCCTGGACCGGCTACGGATTCCACGAGGACGGCCTGCGCTCGGCGCTCGCCGTCGCCGAGAGCCTGGGCGTGCGGGCGCCCTGGCAGGCCGACGAGCGGGCGGCCGCCTGACATGAACCGCTCGGACGGCTGGCCGCAGGAAGCGGCGGTGTGTTTCGGCTCGGTGATGCACGCGCGGCGCTCGCCGGCACACAACCGCTTCACCTACCCGCTTTTCTACCTGCGGCTGCCGCTCGGCCGGCTGGAAGAACTGGGCGGTCCGCTGTTCGGCGTGGACCGGCCCCGGCCGATCAGCTTCCGCTACCGCGATCACGGCGAGCGCGACGGCAGCCACCCGCTGGCCTGGGTGCGCCGGGTGCTGGACCGCGCCGGCGTGGCGGCGGATGGCGAGGTGGTGCTGCAGACCATGCCGCGCCTGTTCGGCTTCGTCTTCAACCCGGTCAGCTTCTGGTTCTGCCACGACCGTTTGGGCGAACTGCGCGCCGTCCTGTGCGAGGTCAACAACACCTTCGGCGAGCGCCACAACTACGTGGTCGCGCATCCGGACGGCCGGCCGATACAGCCCGGCGAAACGCTGCGAGCGGACAAGGTGTTCCATGTCTCGCCCTTCTTCCCGGTGCGCGGCGAGTACCGCTTCCGCTTCGACCGTCGCGGCCGGGTCGGCGCGGCGGCGATCGACTATTACGAGGGCGGCCGGCTCGCCCTGGCCACCCGGCTCTCCGGCGCCGAGCGCCCGTTCGCAGCCGGCACGCTCGCCCGGGCGCTGGCGCAGTTCCCGCTGATGACGCTGGCGGTCGTGGCGCGCATCCACTGGCAGGCGCTGCGCCTGTGGCTGCGGCACGTGCCTTTCCACCGCAAACCAGAACCACCTTTGGAACAGACCACGCGATGAATACGAACGCCCAGACCCTGCAATCCGCCCAGGCCTTCGAAGCCCGCAACCCGCCGCGCTCGGCCGCCCTCCTGCTCCGGCTGCTGGAAGGGCTGGAAGGCGGCCGGCTGAACATCGCGCTGCCCAGCCGCGACACGCGGACGCTCGGCAGCGGCGCCCATGCGGCCGACATGCATGTCGGCGACTGGGCGGTCTTCGGCGAGGTCCTGGCCAAGGGCGACATCGGCCTGGCGGAGAGCTACATCGACGGCCGCTGGGAGACCTCGGACCTGGCCGGGTTGCTCACGCTGCTGGCGCGCAACCGCGACCTGCTGCAGCGCGCGGTCTACGGCAGCGCCTGGCAGCTCCTCGGCTACCGGCTCGCGCACCTGCTGCGCGCGAACACCCGTTCGGGCAGCCGCCGCAACATCGCCGCGCACTACGACCTGGGCAACGATTTCTACCGGCTGTGGCTGGATCCGACCATGACGTACTCCAGCGCGCTGTTCGAGGGCGACGCGACCCGCAGCCTGGCCTGCGCCCAGCGCGCCAAGTACCGCCGCATCCTCGACCGGCTGGGCGTGCGGCCCGGCGAGCACGTGCTGGAGGTTGGCTGCGGCTGGGGCGGCCTGGCCGAGGTGGCGGCGCAGGAATACGGCGCGCGCGTCACGGGCATCACCCTGTCGCAGCGCCAGCTCGAATACGCCCGCGAACGCGCCGCCCGCGGCGGCTGGTCGGACCGGGCCAGTTTCGAACTGCGCGACTACCGGGACGCGGGCGGACGCTTCCAGCACATCGTTTCGATCGAGATGTTCGAGGCGGTCGGCGAGCGCTACTGGCCGATGTATTTCCGCCGCCTGCGCGAGCTGCTCGCGCCCGGCGGCCGGGCGGTCGTGCAGACGATCACCATCGCCCAGCAGCACTTCGCCCGCTACCGCCGCGGCACCGACTTCATCCAGCGCTACATCTTCCCCGGCGGCATGCTGCCCTCGCCCGAGGTGTTCGCGGCGCAGGCGCGCCGCGCCGGGCTCGCGGTCACCGGCGACTTCGCGTTCGGCGGCGACTATGCCCACACCCTGCGGCTGTGGCACCAGCGCTTCGCCGAGCGCGCGGGAATGCTGCGCGAAACCGGCTTCGACAGCGGCTTCCAGCGCATGTGGCGCTTCTACCTGGCTTACTGCGAGGCGGGATTCCGCGCCGGGTCGATCGACGTGCATCAGTTCGAGATCGCGGAGGCGGGACGATGAAAGCGATCGCCGCCCTGCTGTTCGCGTTCAGCCTGACCCTGCCGGCCAGGGCCGAGCTTCCGGCCGCGGTGTACGCGCTGGCGCCCGAATCCCCGGCGCAGTGGCGTGCGCTCGGCCAGGGCGAGATGCGCTGGCTGGGGTTCAGGCTGTACGAGGCCACGCTCTGGGTCAGCGGCGAACGCTACCAGGACTCCGCACCCTTCGCCCTGCAGTTGCGCTATGCGCGCGAGATCTCCCGCGACCGGCTGGTCTCCTCGAGCATGTCCGAGATGCGACGGCTGGGCTGGCGGGACGAGGCACAGCTGCGGCGCTGGGAGTCCGCGCTGGAATCCATCTTCCCGGACGTGGCGGCCGGTCACGTGATCGTCGGCGTCAGCCTGCCCGGCCGCGGGGCGGCCTTCTTCCACGACGGCAGGCCGGTCGGCGAGGTGGCCGATCCCGAGTTCGCACGAGCGTTCTTCGCCATCTGGCTGGACGCGCGCACGCGCGCTCCGGAACTGCGCGCCCGGCTGCTGCAGGATTCCTGATTCCATGAGAGCCTCGACGGCCGCGCAGCTTCCCATCGCATCGGGCGGGCGCATCGGCGGCGGTCCGCTGCTCGCCTACGGCGCGCTCGGCCTGCCGCTGGCCTTCGCCGCGCTGCCGATCTATGTGCACGTGCCGAAGCTCTACGGCGACGCGTTCGGGCTGTCGCTGACCG
>DATMWM010000236.1:0-3197 GCA_035562535.1 Rhodocyclaceae bacterium
TCCAGGCGGGGCCTCAGCCGGCGCTGGACGAAATCGTCCACCAGCCGCTGGGCGATGTCGAAACCGGTCACGCCCTGCAGCCCTTTCCAGGCGGGGATGGAGTTGACCTCGATCACCGTCAGCGCGCCCCGGGCGTCGCGCATGATGTCGACGCCGGCATAGTCCATGCCCAGCGCGCGGGCCGCATCGAGCGCCAGCCGGCTCATCGCCGGGTCGGGTTCGCAGGGCTCGCAGCGCGCGCCCCGGGCCACGCTGTTGATCCAGCTGCGGCCGCGGCGGACCATCGCGGCGACCGCGGCGCCACCCGCGACCAGCACCCGCCAGTCGCGCCACTGCCCCGGCGCGGAGGGCAGGAAGCGCTGCAGGTACCACACGCCGGCGTACTCGGCGGCCTCGGGGATCGCATCGCCGCGGGCGAGCCGGCGCAGTCCCTTGCCCTGCGAGCCGAACAGCGGCTTGACCACCAGTTCGCCGCCGCCCGCGGTCTCGCGCAGCAGGATGCGCCGGGCCTGGACCGCGCTTTCGGTGGCCCAGGTCGGCGGGGTGGGCACGCCGGCGCGCGCCAGCAGCAGGCTGGTCATGGCCTTGTCCACGCTCTTCTCGATGGCGCGAGCCGAGTTGTAGACCGGCACCCCGAGTTCGCCGAGCAGGTGCAGGAAATCCAGCCGCAGGACGATCTGCTCCAGCGTCCCGCCGGGAATGCCGCGCACGAACACGCCGTCCGGCAGGGCGCGCTCGAAGCCCGGCATGACGATGCCGTGCGGCGCGCCCAGGTCCACGCGGCAGGCCTCGGGCCGCACGTAGCGGGCCTCCACGCCGCGGGCGCGGAAGGCGCGGCGCAGCCGCGCGCCGTGCCAGCCGGCCTCGTCGGTGTAGATCGCCACGCGCAGCATTCAGGCGGCCTCCCCGCCGAACGAGGCGTCGATCAGCGCCTCGTCGATGGCGCCGGCCGCGAAGCTGGCGCCGGTGTCCAGGTTGCTGACCACCACCCGGGCCGGCGCGAAAAGCATCGGGTCGATCGCGTAGAAGTCGTACTTCACCTCCTCGAAGATCCGGGCGAAGGGCCGGCCGTAGTCGCGCGAGGCGCTGCTCGGCAGCCGCCGCGCCAGGTCGCGCGCCTCGTCGTCGCCGCAGCGCACGAACAGCTGCACCGTGCCGCCGAACAGGATGGCGTCGTTGGTGCGTCCCATGGCGGTGAGGAAGTCCGCGCCCGGCGTCGGCAGCGGCGCGTGGCCGGCGCCGTCGACCACCTGGCCGAGCGGAAAGCCGAGCGCGTGCACCTTGTGCAGCGCCACCTCGAGCACCCGGGCGACGATCTGCACCGTGCCGGCCAGGCTGCGGGTCGGCGTGAGGATCAGGGTCAGGCCGGCCGACGGAATGCGGCAATCGCGGACGATCTTCTCGATCAGTTCCGCAGGCGGGCGGCGGTCGGTCTCCAGCACCAGGGCGGCGGAATCGGCGTCGTCCCGGTAGCCCAGTTCGCCGAACAGTTCTTCCTTGCCGGCGAGCGCCCGTCCGGGGCCGGAGCCGAGCGCGCGGAAGGCGCCCTTGCCTTCGCCGTGGGCGAGGCTCCAGCCGGCGTACTGGCTGCCCAGGCAGGCGAGCACCGGATTCGCCGTATGCACGCTCACCGCCAGCGGCCAGCGGCCGGCGCCGGCGAGCAGCCGCACCTCGCCCAGCCCGCCCAGGCAGATCTCGGCAATGCGCCTGCCCGCCTCGATCCCGCCGTCATGATCGATGCCGGCGTCGACCAGGCGCCCGCCACCGGGCAGGTCCTCGACGCCGATGCGCAGCGTGTAACGATCGCGCGCCAGGCTGTCCGCCAGCGGCGCGGCGAGGCGGTTGATGCTCGGGCTGTCGGGCCGGTTCATGCCGCCTCCGCGAGGAACATGCGCTCGATCCGGACACGCCTGCGTTCGAGTTCCTCGCGCGCCGCGGCGGCGGTCGGGGCGGCCGCGCGCACCGTGCAGACCGGGTCGCCGGGCGCGAAGGCCGTGCCCGGAGCGGGCAGGTCGCTGCAGAAGTCGGGCAGGCGCAGCGCCGCGCTCGTGACGAATGCGCGGCTGGCGCGATGGATCGCGAAGCCGCGCACTTCGCCGCCGGGCAGCGGCGCTTCCGGCAGCCTTCCCCGGCAGGCCTGCACGTGCCAGTCGAACAGGCCGCGCGGCACGTCGCCGTCGTAGAGATCCAGGGCGGCGGTCGGGCGCGGATTGAGTTCCAGCACCAACGGGCCGTCCGCACCGAGCAGGAAGTCCATCCCGTTAAGGCCGGTCAGCCCGAGCGCGCCGGTCAGCCGGTCGATGCTGCGCCGCAGCTCCGCGGCCACGGCGGCGGGCGGCTCGACCGGCCCGATCATGCCGCCGAAGCGATGCGGCGCGCCAGGGGCGGGATCGGCGAACTGTTCGCTGAAGGCGAGCACGCGGGCATTGCGGCCGTCGGCGAGGAACAGCGCCGACAGGCTGCGGCCCGGCGCATGCCGCTGGAAGTAGATCCCTACGCCGTCGCCGGGCGCGATCCGTTCGGCGGGCAGGATGTGCTCGCCGCCGGCTGCGCCGATCCGCTTGGCCAGCCAGCCGTCGGTGTCCGCGGGCCGCTGCAGCCGCGTGTCCGGGTGGGGAATGCCGAGTTCGTCCAGAAGGGGGAAGAAGCGGGCAGGATCCTTTGCGGCAGCCACCGTGGCCGGGAGGTTGCCGTACAGCGGCCGGCCGCGCGCCAGTTCGGCCAGCAGGTCCGGCGCGTCCTCCAGCCCCGAGCCGCAGACCAGCCCGGCGCAGCGTCCGGGCGGGGCGAGCCGGCCGGCGGCTTCGAGCAGGCGTGCGGGGTCGAAGCGCAGCGCGCCGGTCGCCGCGGCGGTCTCCGCCTGCGCTGCGGCGGCCCGGGTGTCCAGATCGCCGAACCAGTCGATCGCCGCGACCCGGTAGCCGCCGCGCGCCGCGGACTGGGCGAGTTGCCGCGCCGAGGCGGCCACCACCAGCCAGGGTTCAGGCGACATGCCTGCGGGCCGCGGCGAAGGCGTCGCGGAAGTCCAGATAGAGCGGTTTCTCGGCGGCGCGCATCGCTTCGAGCAGCGCGCGCTGGACCTGATACTTGACGTTGCCGATGGCCAGCGCCCCGACGCCGACCGCCTTGCCCGATCCGGCCGCGAGCCGGGCCCCGTCGTCCATCACGCCCAGCCCCTCGATGCCGGCCGGCGGCAC
>DATMWM010000237.1:0-36025 GCA_035562535.1 Rhodocyclaceae bacterium
AACTCGCACGCACCGGCGACACATTCGGGCTGGCTGCCCTGTGCGAGATCCCGTACCGGCGGACCGCCGTCGCGATGTCCCGCTGCGAACTCTGCCGAGTGCCGGCCGAGGTCGTGCTCGCGTACAACCGCCACCACCCGGAGTTCGTGCCCAGCATCCTGGCCCAGTACCAGCGCGGCATCGACGTGGCGGACACCTTCCTCACCGAGTTGTCCACCGGCAGTGCCCACGCCCGTATCGCCAGGCTGATGCTGTTTCTCGCCGAGCGGCAGGACGAGGGCGAGTCGCCGCTGGTCACCCGCGAGGAAATGGGTTCGCTGCTCGGCCTGACCACCGAAACGGCCAGCCGGGTCATGGCCGAGTTCCGCCGCGAGCACCTGATCGAGGTCACCGCCGCGGACCGCTGCCGCTGCGACATCCCGGCGCTGGAAAAGATCGCGCTCGCCTGACCCCCCGCCTGCCCGGCGGGGCCGGGTCATTTCTGCACGAGCATCGGGTTGCGCCTGATGCTCATCAGGATGCCGATTCCGAGGAACAGCGTGACCAGCGCGGTGCCGCCGTAGCTGATCAGCGGCAGGGGCACGCCGACCACGGGCAGGATGCCGCTCACCATCCCCATGTTCACGAACGCGTAGGTGAACAGGATCAGCGTGATGCTCCCCGCCAGCAGGCGCGAAAACAGGGTCGGGGCGTCGGCGGCGATCACCATGCCGCGGCCGATCAGCAGCACGTACAGGACGACCAGCAGCAGGTTGCCGATCAGGCCGAATTCCTCTGACAGGACGGCGAAGATGAAGTCGGTGTGGCGCTCGGGCAGGAACTCCAGGTGCGCCTGGGTGCCGTTCATCCAGCCCTTGCCGGCGATGCCGCCCGAGCCGACGGCTATGGTCGACTGGATGATGTGGAACCCCCTGCCCAGCGGATCCTGCTCCGGGTCGATCAGGGTGAGGACGCGTTGCCGCTGGTAGTCGTGCAGCATCGACCAGACGACCGGCAGGCTGGCCAGCCCGGCCACGGCCGCACCGAGCATCAGCTTCCAGCTCAGCCCGGCGAGGAAGATCACGTAGAAGCCGGAGGCCAGCACCAGCAGCGAAGTGCCCAGGTCCGGCTGCTTGGCGATCAGGCCTACCGGGACCGCCAGGATCGCCGCCGCGACAGCGAAATCGCGCAGCCGCAGGATGCCTTCGCGCTGATGGAAGTACCAGGCCAGCATCAGCGGCATGGCGATCTTCATGATCTCCGAGGGCTGGATGCGGGTCACGCCGAGGTTCAACCAGCGTCGCGCGCCCTTCGATACGTCGCCGAACAGCGCGACCGCGATCAGCAGCAGCAGCCCGGTCAGGTACACCGGAACCGCCAGCCGCATCAGGTTCCGTGGAGGCACGTTGGCCGCCAGCCACATGACCGCCAGCGCCACGCCCAGATTCACGTACTGGCTGTTCAGGCGCTCGGGGCTGTCGTGGGTCGCGCTCGCCAGCACGACCAGGCCGAAGCCGACCAGCAGGCCGGCCAGCAGCAGCAGCGGCGGGTCCACCGGCCTGGCGAGCCGCGCCAGCACCCGTCGAACCGTCTCGATCATTGCCGGCGGCGTCCCGCGGCGGGCATGCCGGCGTGCGGCCGGCGCGGCCTATTCGCTCTCGCCGGCATCCTCGTCCTCCTGCGCCACGCCCGCGGGCGATTTGCCCTCGATGTAGTAGTCGAGGACCTGGCGGGCGATCGGCGCGGCGGACTGGGCGCCGAAACCGCCGTTTTCCACCACCACCGCCACCGCGATCTTCGGTTGCTCGGCCGGTGCGAAGGCGATGAACAGCGCGTGGTCGCGCAGGCGCTCCTTGACCCGGCCCTCGACGTACTTTTCCCCCTTCAGGCTGAAAACCTGGGCGGTCCCGGTCTTGCCGGCGCTGGTGTAGCCGGCGCCGGCGAAGGCGCGCGCACCAGTGCCTTCCTTGTTCACGCCGACCATCGACTGCTTGATGAACTGGACATGCTCGCGCCTGAGCGGCAGCGTCTTGAGCGGCTCGCGCGCGACGAAGCTGCGCTCGCCGCTCTTGCCGTTCTCGACGTACTTGACCAGGTGCGGCCGGAACGCGACCCCGTCGTTGGCCAGCGTGGCCATGGCCTGGGCGAGCTGCAGCGGCGTATAGGCGTTGTAGCCCTGGCCGATGCCGATGCTGATCGTCTCGCCGGCGAACCACTTCTGCTGCTCCGGCCGCCGGAAGCGCTTGCGCTTCCATTCCGGCGAGGGCAGCACGCCTTCGGACTCGTTCGGGATGTCGATGCCGGTGCGGCTGCCGAAGCCGAACTGGCGCATGAACGCGGCAATGTTGTCGATCCCCAGATCGTTCGCCAGATGGTAGTAATAGGTGTCGCAGGACGCCACGATCGACTTGTACATGTCGACCGTGCCGTGCCCGCCCTTCTTGTCGTCGCGGAAGGTGTGGCCGCCGAAATTGAAGAAGCCGGGGTCGGAGATCGCCTGCTGCGGCGTGCGCTTGCCCAGCGTCAGCGCCGCCAGCGCCATGTAGGGCTTGAACGTCGATCCGGGCGGATAGACCCCGTTGATCGGCCGGTTGATCATCGGATGGTCGGGCGAGTTGTTCAGCGCCTCCCAGTTCTGCGGGTCGATGCCGTCGACGAACAGGTTGGGGTCGAAGCCGGGGCGGCTGACGTAGGCGAGCACGTCGCCCGAGCCGGGCTCGATCGCCACCAGCGCGCCGCGGCGCTCGCCGAATGCCTTTTCCGCGATCTGCTGCAGCTTCAGGTCTATCGACAGCACCAGGTTGTTGCCCGAGACCGGTGGGGTACGCGACAGCGTGCGCACCGCCCGTCCGCCGGCGTCGACCTCCACCTCCTGGAACCCGGACTCGCCGTGCAGCTCCCGCTCGTAGCTCTTCTCCAGCCCGGTCTTGCCGATGTAGTCGGTTCCCCGGTAGTTCGCGGACTCGTCGGCAGCTTCGAGCGCTTCGAGCTCCTTCTCGTTGATCCGCCCGATGTAGCCGACCACGTGGGAGGCGAACTCGCCCTGCGGATACTGGCGGAACAGGCGGGCGTTGATCTCGACGCCGGGGAAGCGGTAACGCTGGGCGGCGAACCGCGCCACCTCCTCGTCGCTCAGCCGGGTGCGGATCGGAATGCTCTCGAAGGTCTTGCTCTCCTCGAGCAGCTTGCGGAACCGCTTGCGGTCCTTGGCGGTGATCTCCACCAGCTGCGCGAGCTCGTCGATCGTCGCCTCCAGGTCGTCGAGCTTGCCGGGCGTGATCTCCAGCGTATAGGCGGAGAAATTGCTCGCGAGCACCAGGCCGTTGCGGTCGGTGATCAGCCCCCGGTTCGGCACGATCGGCACCAGGGAGATCCGGTTCTCCTCGGCGCGGGTGTGGTAGTAGTCGTGGCGCGCGACCTGCAGGTGGACGAAGCGGCCCATGAGCACGGCGAATGCCGCGAGCACCACGAATCCGGCCACGCTCAGGCGGACGCGGAAGTCCTGCAGCGTCTGCTCCGGGTTCTTGAACTCAGCCGCGCGCATCGTCTTGGTCGGTCAGCGGGGTGTGCTGAGGTTGGACGGGCAGTCGCCGCATGCGGTGGAAGGGGCCGAGTCGGCCGCTCAGATCGGCCGGTTCTCGTCCTTCTCCACCGGCTGGAACTGGGGCAGGAGCAGGACGTAGTTGAGCGGCGGCCAGAGCAGCGCCGAGATCAGGCTGGACAGGAAGTAGGTCCAGCCGGGGAAGTCGGCGCCGCCGAGCATCCGCGCCACCACCATCACCACCTGGGTGACCAGCAGCAGCGGCAGCAGGTGCAGCGCCTGCTGGACCAACGGGAACCACAGGATGCGCCGCGAAAGGCTCGAAGCGAGGAAGGTGAGCAGCACGTAGGCGAGCGCATGCTGGCCCATCACCGAGCCGTGGGCGACGTCCATCACCAGCCCGAAGACGAAGCCGGAGGTCATGCCGATCTTCAGCGGCTCGCGCACGCTCCAGAAAGCCAGCACCAGCGCCATCCAGTCGGGAATGCCCGGGATCCGCCCGGCCGGGATCAGGTTGAGCACCAGCGCGACCAGCAGGCTCAGCACGATGAAGCTGAAATTGGCCGGCAGGAGAATGCGACGCGAACTGTGGGTCGGCTGCACGGCTCACTCCCTGCGCTTGGGCCGCTTCGGCCTGGCGGGCTTGTCCGCCTTCTGCACGAGCTCCGGCTCGGCCGCCACGGCCTGGACGGGTTCGCGCGGGCCGAGCACCAGGGCCAGCCCGTGCTGCTCGACGCCGCCCACCGGCGCGCACAGGATGCGGGCGAAGACGAAGGCGGTGTCGCGCTCCACCGAGGACACCCTGGCCACCGGCAGGCCGGGCAGGAATACGCCGTCCAGGCCGGAGGTCACCAGTTCGTCGCCGATCTGCACGTCCGCGTTGGCGGCCAGAAAGCGCAGCTCGAGCATGCCCTCGCCGGCGCCGTAGAGCACGCCCCGGAGGCCGTTGCGGACCACCTGGATCGGCACCGCCTGGTTCTTGTCGGTGATCAGGGTCACCTCGCTCTGCAGCGGGAATGCCCGGGTCACCTGTCCGATCACGCCGGCCTCGTCGACCACGGCCTGGCCGGGGCCGATGCTCTGCCGGCCGCCCTTGTCGATGATGACCCTGCGCGAAAACGGATCGCGCGCCCCGTAGACGATCTCCGCGACCACGCCCTTCGCCGGCTGGCGTTCCTTCATGTCCAGCAGGCCGCGCAGCCGGTGGTTCTCCTCCTCGAGCTGGCGCTGGCGCAGCAGGGCGGCTGCATCCTGGACCTGCTGGCGCCGCAGATCCGTGTTCTGCTCCTGGAGCAGGCTGACCGACGAGAAATAGCCGCCCACTGTCCGCAGCCCCTGAACCGGGGCGAAGGCCACCTGCTCCAGCGGGTAGGTGATCACCGCCACCGCCTGGCGCAGCAGCTCCAGGTAGCGAAAGCGGATGTCGACCACGATCAGCACGAGGGAGACGGCCACGTAGAAGACGAAGCGCGCCAGAGGCGCCGGACCGCGCCGGAAGAACGGAGGCGGCGGATGGCCGACGACCGACATGCTGGTCAGGTGCGGGGAAGAAGCGGAGCGTGCCGCAGGCAGAAGCGCCGCGCCCGAGGGTCGCCCGCTGCCGGCCGGTCAGTGCAACCGGATCGGCCGGCGGCGCGGGCAGGCTGGGGCGGGGCTTGCGCGCTCACTCACTGGCGAAGATGTTGCCCAGCTTGTCCATCTTCTCGAGCGCCATGCCCGAGCCGCGCACCACGCAGGTAAGCGGATCCTCGGCCACCACCACGGGCAGGCCGGTTTCCTCCATCAGCAGTCGGTCGAGATCGCGCAGCAGCGCCCCGCCGCCGGTGCAGACCATGCCGCGCTCGGCGATGTCGGCGCCGAGTTCCGGCGGCGTCTGCTCCAGGGCCGACTTCACCGCCGACACGATCGAGTTGAGCGGATCGGTCAGGGCTTCCAGGATCTCGTTCGAGGAGATGGTGAAGCTGCGCGGAATGCCCTCGGCCAGGTTGCGGCCCTTGACCTCCATCTCCTTCACCTCGGAGCCCGGAAAGGCGGAGCCGATCTCCTTCTTGATGTTCTCGGCCGTGGTCTCGCCGATCAGCATGCCGTAGTTGCGGCGGATGTAGTTCATGATCGCTTCGTCGAACTTGTCGCCGCCCACGCGCACCGATCCGGCATAGACCATGCCGCCGAGCGCGATCACGCCGACCTCGGTGGTGCCGCCGCCGATGTCCACCACCATCGAGCCGGTGGCATCGGCCACGGGCAGCCCGGCGCCGATCGCTGCCGCCATCGGCTCCTCGATCAGATAGACCTGGCTCGCGCCGGCGCCCAGCGCCGATTCGCGGATCGCCCGCCGCTCGACCTGGGTCGACCCGCAGGGCACGCAGATGATGATGCGCGGACTCGGCGAGAACAGCCGCGAGTCGTGCACCTTCTTGATGAACTGCTTGAGCATCTGCTCGGTGACCGTGAAGTCGGCGATCACGCCGTCCTTCATCGGCCGGATTGCGGTGATGTTGCCCGGCGTCTTGCCGAGCATCTGCTTGGCCGCATGGCCGACGGCCTGTATGGTCTTCTTGGCGTTTGGGCCGCCTTCGGTGCGGATCGCGACGACCGAGGGCTCGTCCAGCACGATGCCCTTGCCACGCACGTAGATCAGCGTGTTGGCGGTGCCCAGATCGATCGCCAGATCGTTGGAAAAATAGGAACGGAGGAATCCGAACATTAACGCGGTGTCCCGGGGGAGGCGGAAAGATTAAACGGGTATGATACCCTATCACGCTTCCGGAATTAAGGGCCCGGCTCCCCATGTCGCTCACCCTGGACCAGGTGCATCGCATCGCCCAACTGGCACGCATCGAGATCTCGTCGTCCGAAGCCGACACCACTCTGCGGCAACTGAACGACATCTTCACCCTGATCGAACAGATGCAGTCCGTGGATACCCGCGGCGTGGAGCCGATGGCCCACGCCCAGGACCTCTCCCAGCGGCTGCGCGCGGACGAGGTGACCGAGTCCGACCGGCGCGAAGCCTTCCAGGCCGTGGCCCCGGAGGTCGAGGCCGGGCTGTACCTGGTGCCGAAGGTTATCGAGTAATGAGCGAGGAGGCGGGCGTGAGGCGTTCGCGCGCCTGGCGGCGGTGACGCGCCTTGCCGGCCGCAGCCTCCAGTCCTGACCCCTGACCCCGCCCGCATCGAATGTTCAACGCCTCGCTCGCCGACCTCTCCGCCGCGCTCGCGCGCCGTGAAATCTCCAGCGTCGAACTGACCCGCCTGTTCCTCGACCGGATCGGCCGGCTGAACGGCCGGCTCAACGCCTTCATCACGGTCGCCCCAGAGAAGAGCCTGGCACAGGCCGCCGAAGCCGACGCGCGCATCGCGCGCGGCGAGGCCGGCCCGCTCACCGGCATCCCGATCGCCTACAAGGACATCTTCTGCACCGAGGGCTGGCCGACCACCTGCGGCTCGCACATGCTGGCGAACTTCGTCAGCCCCTACGACGCCCACGTGGTCGAAAGGCTGCGCGGGGCCGGCTGCGTGACCCTGGGCAAGACCAACATGGACGAGTTCGCGATGGGCTCGTCCAACGAAACCTCCCACTTCGGACCGGTGCGCAACCCCTGGAACACTGCCACGGTGCCCGGCGGTTCCTCGGGCGGCTCGGCGGCGGCCGTGGCGGCGCGCCTGGCGCCCGCGGCCACCGGCACCGACACCGGCGGCTCGATCCGCCAGCCGGCGGCGCTCACCGGCATCACCGGGATCAAGCCGACCTACGGCCTGGTGTCCCGCTACGGCATGATCGCCTTCGCCTCGTCGCTGGACCAGGGCGGCCCGATGGCGGCCAGCGCGCAGGACTGCGCGATGCTGCTCGGCACGATGAGCGGCTTCGACCCGCGCGACTCGACCAGCCTGGAACGGCCGGCGCAGGACTACCTGCGCGACCTGGACGCGCCGCTCGCGGGCGCCGCCGCGGGAACGCCGCTCGCCGGGCTGCGCGTGGGCGTGCCGAAGGAGTTCTTCGCCGAGGGCCTGTCCGCCGACGTGGCGAAAGCCGTCGAGGACGCGATCGCCGATATGCGGCGGCTCGGCGCCTCGGCCGTGGAGGTGAGCCTGCCGAACATGGCGCTGTCCATCCCGGTCTATTACGTGCTCGCGCCGGCGGAAGCCTCCTCGAACCTGAGCCGCTACGACGGCGTTCGATACGGCTACCGGGCGCCGGAATACGCGGACCTGCTCGACATGTATTGCAAGAGCCGCGCCCAGGGCTTCGGCGCTGAGGTCAAGCGGCGCATCCTGATCGGCACCTACGTGCTCTCTCACGGCTACTACGACGCCTATTACCTGCAGGCGCAGCGGCTGCGGCGGCTGATCGCCGAGGATTTTCGCCAGGCGTTCGAGCAGTGCGACCTCATCGCCGGGCCGACCAGCCCGACGGTGGCCTTCGCCTTCGGGGCCAAGAGCGCCGATCCGGTGCAGATGTACCTGTCGGACATCTACACGATCGCGGTGAACCTGGCCGGGCTGCCCGGCATGTCCATTCCCTGCGGTTTCGGGGCCGGCGGTCTGCCGGTCGGCCTGCAGCTGATCGGCGGCTATTTCGACGAGGCGCGCATGCTCAAGGTCGCCCATCACTACCAGCAGGCCACCGACTGGCACGCGCGCCGGCCGGAGCGGATCGAATGAGCCTGCGGTCGGTGCGCGCGGCGGGATCCGCCGTGTTCCTGGCCGCCCTGCTCGCGGCCTGCGCCGGCCCTGCGGCGGGGCCCGCGCCCGGTTCGGCGCCGGGCGCTTCCTCGCGTGCGCCCGGCGAGGAGGCGAAGAGCAAGTCTTTTTCGTACTCGTCGAAGCCGGCGAGGATTCCGACGCGGCCGCTGAACGTGAGCGCTGACTGCAGCTTCAAGGATCCCACCGGCTACCGGGGCAGCATGAAACTGCAGGTCGCCCGGTCCGAGGTGCGCCGCTTCGAGGCCAGCGTGACCATCCCCGAACATGGCACCTGCCGCTTCGACCTGAAGGGCTTCCGCCAGAGGGGATCGGCGCCCCACGTGATCCTGGCCGCCTCGGGCTCCTCGTGCGAGGTGCGCATGTGGGAACAGGGACGCCGCGTGACCGTGGCGTTCAACCGCTGCGAGGACATGTGCAGCCCCGGCGCCTATGTCTATCTGTGGCCGATCATGGCCGACGCCCGCCGGGGCACTTGCGGTTGATTCGGCCTGAGAGCATCCAATGAGCAGAAGAGAAGACTGGGAGATCGTGGTCGGCATCGAGACCCACGCGCAGCTTTCCACCCGCTCCAAGATCTTTTCCGGTGCCTCGGTCGCCTTCGGCGCCGCCCCGAATGTTCAGGCCTGCGCGGTCGACATCGCGCTGCCCGGCGTGCTGCCGGTGCTGAACCGCGGCGCGGTGGAGCGCGCCATCCGCTTCGGTCTGGCGGTGGGCGGCCGCATCGCGCCGCGTTCGGTCTTCGCGCGCAAGAATTACTTCTACCCGGACCTGCCCAAGGGCTACCAGATCAGCCAGTACGAACTGCCGGTGGTGTCGGGCGGCTCGCTCGCGATCGCCGTGGGCGGACGGGAGAAGACCATCCGCCTGACCCGGGCGCACCTGGAAGAGGACGCCGGCAAGTCGCTGCACGAGGACTTCCACGGGCGCAGCGGCATCGACCTGAACCGCGCCGGCACGCCGCTGCTGGAGATCGTCTCGGAGCCGGACCTGCGCGGCGCCGAGGAGGCGGTGGCCTACGCCCGGGCGCTGCATGCGCTGGTGCGCTGGATCGACATCTGCGACGGCAACATGCAGGAAGGCAGCTTCCGCTGCGACGCCAACGTCTCGGTGCGGCGCCTCGGCGACGAGAAGCTCGGCACCCGGCGCGAGATCAAGAACCTAAACAGCTTCCGCTTCCTGCAGCAGGCCATCGAGTACGAGGCGCGCTGGCAGATCGAGACCATCGGGGACGGCGGCAGCATCGACCAGGCGACGGTGCTGTTCGACCCGGACACCGGCCAGACGCGGGCCATGCGCAGCAAGGAAGACGCCCACGACTACCGCTACTTCCCCGACCCGGACCTGCTGCCGCTGGCGATCGCGCCGGACTGGATCGAGACGGTGCGCGCCGGCATGCCGGAACTGCCGCAGGCGATGCGCGAGCGTTTCCAGCGTGAGTATGGACTCACCGACTACGATGCGGCAACCGTGACCGCATCGCGGGAGGCTGCCCGCTATTTCGAGGAATGCGCGGCTGCCGCCGGGGCCGGTCTGGGCAAGCTCTGCGCCAACTGGGTGATGGGCGAGCTGGCCGCGCGGCTGAACCGCGAGGACAGGGACATCGCTTCATCGCCGATCTCCGCGACCCAGCTTGCCGGCCTGGTTCGCCGCATCGCGGACAGCACCATCTCCGGCAAGATCGGCAAGGAGGTCTTCGACGCGCTCTGGAACGGCGAGGCCGCCGACGCGGACGGCCTGATCGACGCCCGCGGCCTGCGGCAGATCAGCGACACCGGCGCGATCGAGAAGACGATCGACGAGGTGCTTTCGGCCAACGCGAAATCGGTCGAGGAATTCCGGGCGGGCAAGGAGAAGGCCTTCAACGCCCTGGTCGGCCAGGTGATGAAGGCCACCAAAGGCAAGGCCAACCCGCAGCAGGTCAACGATCTGCTCAGGAAGAAGCTCGCGGGTTGAAGTTCAGCGCGGGCGGGGATCGACGCCGGCGGATCGGCCGCGGATCAGTTCGATGTAGCGACGCTTGTCCTCGTCGTACTTGGCGCGCACCGCCTCCATCTCCTTGGTCTTGGCTTCCACGACGCTGCCGTGGGCGCGCAGCTCGGACTCGTTCTCCTTGATCGCGTCGAGCAGATCCTTCGGCGCCGGCTTCTTGCGGTAGAACTGCATCTCCTCGGAAAGCTGCTTGTGCCGCTCGGCGGCTTCCTGGTATCGCTCCTGCGCCTGCGCCAGGCTCTTCTCGATGTCCTTGAGCACGCGGTCGCGCACCAACTCGATGTCACGCTCGCTCGAATAGGCATCGAGCAGCGCCTGGGCCTGGCGCCTTTCCTCGGCGGCGAGTCGCTCTTGCTCTCGCTTGCGCCTGGTTTCCTGCTCGCGCTGGACGCGCTGCTCCGGCGTGAGCGGCGCCTCGACCCGGCGCAGCGTGATGCCCTGGCTGTTGATCTCGCGGTAGGCCCGCCCGTAGCATTGGGGCGGCAGAACGTCCGAACAGGTCTGACGGCCGTTCTCGTCGTTGCAGCAATAGGTGATCCGCTCGGCGCCGGCAGGCGCGGCGGCCAGGACGAGCACGGCGACGACGAACTCAGTTCGGAACCGCATGAACACCATACTTGCTGCGATAGGCCTCGACCGCGGCCAGGTGCGCCGCCAGGTCTGCGCTGTCGCGCAGGAACGCGACCAGGTCGTCGAGGGTGGCCACACTGATGACCGGCATCCCGTAAACGCGCTCGACCTCCTGAACGGCCGACAGTTCTCCCTGTCCTTTTTCCATCCTGTCCAGCGCGATCGCCACGCCGCAGGGCACGGCACCCGCACCCCTGATCAGCCCTACGGACTCGCGCACCGAGGTTCCGGCGGAGATCACGTCATCGACAACGAGCACCCGACCTTTAGGAACGGCGCCGATCAGCATGCCGCCTTCGCCGTGGTCCTTGGTCTCCTTGCGGTTGAAGCAGAACGGCACGTTGCGGCCGCGCCGCGCGAGTTCGACGGCGATGCCGGCCACCAGCGGAATGCCCTTGTAGGCCGGGCCGAACAGCATGTCGAAACCGATGGACGACGCGAGCACTGCATCGGCGTAGTAGCCGCACAGCCGCGCCAGCGAGGCGCCGTCGCTGAACAGTCCGGCGTTGAAGAAGTAGGGGGACATCCGCCCGGCCTTGGTCTTGAACGCGCCAAAGCGCAGGACGCCCGCATTTACCGCAAATTCGACGAAATCGCGCCTAAAATCCATGAATTGCCGCGCCGAAGAATCGAGTCCGCATGTTACGCGTCATCACGCTCAACCTCAACGGCATCCGCTCCGCCGCCCGCAAGGGCTTCTTCGCCTGGCTGGAAAACCAGGCCGCCGACCTCGTCTGCCTGCAGGAGGTGAAGGCGCAGGCCGGCGACCTGGACGACACGATGCGCGCCCCGGGCGGACTGCGCGGCCATTTCCATTTCGCCGAGAAGCCGGGCTACAGCGGCGTGGGCATCTATGCGCGCCGGCAGCCCGAGGAGGTCGTCGAGGGGCTGGGCATCCCCGAGTTCGATCGCGAAGGCCGCTATCTGCAACTGGATTTTCCGGGCTATTCCGTGGTCTCGCTTTACCTGCCGTCGGGTTCGAGTTCGCCCGAGCGGCAGCAGGTGAAGTTCCGCTTCATGGAACTGTTCGAGCCGCGGCTGCGCGCCCTGGCCGGGGCCGGGCGCGAGGTGCTGGTCTGCGGCGACTGGAACATCGCCCACCGCGAGATCGACCTTAAGAACTGGCGTTCGAATCAGAAGAACTCCGGCTTCCTGCCCGAGGAGCGGGCGTGGATCGGCCGGGTGTTCGAGGAACTCGGCTGGGTGGACGTGTTCCGCCGGATCAATCCCGAGCCGGAGCAATACACCTGGTGGTCGAACCGCGGGCAGGCCTGGGCGAAGAACGTCGGCTGGCGCATCGACTATCAGGTCGCCACGCCCGGCCTGGCCGAGCGGGCGCACAGGGCCGAGATCTACAAGGCCGAGCGCTTCTCGGACCATGCGCCGCTGACCATCGATTACGCGGGCCCGGGCTGATCCGGGGCCTGCGCTCCGTCATTGCGTCGCGGTGTCAAAGCCGGTAGCCTTCGCGGTCCGGCGGCCGTGAGCGGACGCCGGGTGCAATCAATCAGCCGAGGGTACGATCATGAACGACATGGCCCAAGTGACCAAGGACAAGCTCGTCGCCGATTTCAAACTGGTCGTCGCAGACGCCGAGGAACTGCTGCGGCTGACCGCCAACCAGGCCGGCGACAGGGTCGCGGAGATCCGCACCCGCGCCCAGGACCACCTGGTGAGCGCCAAGGCCAAGCTGGCGGACGCCGAGGCGGCCCTGCGCGACAACGCCAAGGCGATGGCGCGGGCGACCGACGACTACGTGCGCGACAACCCCTGGCAGTCCGTAGGCATCGCCGCCGGCTTCGGCTTCCTGCTCGGTCTGATCATCGGCCGCCGCTGAACCCGCCGCCGCCATGGACGGACGGTCCGGCGGTCTCGCGGATTCGCTGCGGCGCCTGACAGGCACCGGCGTCGCGCTGGTCCAGACCCGGCTCGAACTGCTCGCGGCCGAACTCGAGGAGGAGAAGCTCCGGCTGGGCAACCTGCTGGTCTTCGCCGCCGCGGCGATCCTGCTGCTGGATCTGGGCATCGTGCTGCTGGCGGTGTTCCTGACGGTGGCCTTCTGGGACACCGACCGGCTGCTGGTGCTGGGCATACTCACGACGGCTTTCCTGGTCGCGGGCGCGATCGCCGCTGCTGCTGCGGTGAGGCTGGCCCGCACGCGCTCCAGGCTGTTCGCCGCCAGCCTGGCCGAGCTCGCCGAGGACCGCGAGGCGCTGCGGGGACGCGAGTGAGCCCGCGCCAGGTCGAGTTGTCGCTCAGGAAACAGCGCCTGCAGATCCGCGCGGCCCGCCAGCGGGAAAGCCTGGCGGCGGATTTCGTGGCGCTCTCGCCGATATTCACCACGGCCGACCGGGTGCGCGCCGGCGTGGATTACCTCAGGCGCAACCCGCACTGGCTGGTCGGCGCGGCGGTCCTCGTGATCGTGGCCCGGCCGCGCGCGGTGCTGCGCTGGGCCCAGCACATCTTCTTCGTCTGGCAGGCCTCGCTCAAGCTGCGCCGGATGCTGGCGGCGATGCCAACGGGCGGCCGTCCTTCCGCATCCTGAACGCCTGCCAACCCGGCTGGCTCAGCCGGCCCGGGCTTCGCCGCGCCAGGGCGCGACCCGCAGCAGCAGCAGCATCCCCGGAACCGCCAGGACGAAGCACAGCAGGAAGAAGTCGAACCAGCCGAACTGGCTGACCAGCCAGCCGGTGCCGGCGTTGATGAAGGTGCGCGGCACCGCCGCCAGGCTGGTGAACAGCGCGAACTGGGTCGCGGTATAGGCCGGGTGGCAGGAGCGGGCGATGTAGGCGACGAACGCCGCCGTGCCCAGCCCGACGCCAAACGCCTCCAGGCCGATCACCAGGGCCAGCCGCCACAGGTCGGCGGAGCCGATCGCGCCCTGCGGCCCCAGCCAGGCCAGCCAGGCGAAGCCCAGGATCGCCACCATCTGCACCACGCCGAAGATCCACAGCGAGCGGTTGATGCCCAGCCTGACCATCCACAGTCCGCCGAGCAGGCCGCCGATCACGCTCGGCCACAGCCCGGCGTGCTTGGCAACCAGCCCGATCTCGGACTTGGAGAAGCCCATCTCCAGGTAGAAGGGCGTGGCGAGCGCGGTGCACATGCTGTCGCCCAGCTTGTAGAAGAAGATGAAGGCGAGCACCAGCAGCGCAGCCTGCCAGCCGGAGCGGCCGACGAACTCGTGGAACGGTTCCACTACCGCCTCGCGCAGCGTCTTCGGTCGCGTTTTGCTCGCCTCCGGTTCACTGACCATCAGCGCCATCGCCATGCCGGGCAACATGAACAGCGCGGTGATCCAATAGACCTGCGACCAGGGCAGGTGGTCGGCCAGGATCAGCGACAGCGAGCCGGGGATCAGGCCGGCCACCTTGTAGGCATTCACGTGCACCGCGTTGCCCAGGCCGAGTTCGTCGTCGCGCAGCAGTTCCCGGCGGTAGGCGTCCAGGGCGATGTCCTGGGTGGCGGAGAACACGGCCAGAAGGGTGGCCAGCCAGAACACCGCGCCGATGTCGGCGGCTGGATCGATGCCGCCCATGGCGCCTATGACTCCGATCAGCCCGACCTGGGTGGCGAGCATCCAGCCGCGGCGCCGGCCGAGCAGCGGCGGGGCGTAGCGGTCGAGCAGCGGCGCCCAGAGGAATTTCCAGGTATAGGGGATGCCGATCAGGCTGAGCAGGCCGATCAGCTTGATGTCGACGCCGCCGGAATGCAGCCAGGCCGGCACCAGGTTGAGTAGCAGGTAGAGCGGCAGGCCCGAACTGAAGCCGGTGAACACGCAGATCAGCATGCGCCGGTTGAACAGCACGGCGGCGAGCGGCGGCTTCCCCTTTGCCGAGGGTGGCGGGCTCGACGGGCCGGTTACCGCAGTGCCCGGAGGGATGGCTGCGCCGGCCGCCGCCGGGGACTCAGCGCCCGGCACGGGTCAGGCGGTACACCGCCTCGCTGGCGTTCAGGTTCGGATCCTCGGTCACCAGCCTGCCGCCGTCGAAGCCGCGGCGCTCCATGATCTCGATCCCGCGCTGCGCGCACAGGTCCTCGAAATCGGCCATGGTGAAGAAGCGCACGTTCGGCGAGTCGTACCACTGGTAGGGAAGGCTCTCGGACACCGGCATGCGGCCCGCGGCGATCGCCTGCCGGTGCAGGCTGTAGCCGAAGTTCGGGAAGCTCACCACCGCCTCGCGGCCCACGCGCAGCATCTCGCGCAGGATCTGCTCGGTGTGATGCACCATCTGCAGCGACTGGGACATGACCACGTGGTCGAAGGAGCCGTCCCCGATTCCGGCCAGCCCCGCCTCCAAGTCCATCTGGATGACGCTGATGCCGTTTTTCATCGACTCCAGCACGTTGCGCGGATCGATTTCCACGCCCAGGCCGCGCACCCGGCGCGTCTGCGCGAGGTAGCGGATCAGCGAGCCGTCGCCGCAACCCAGGTCCAGCACGCGCTCTCCCGGTGCGATCCAGCCGGCGATCACCTCGAAGTCCGGGCGGGCAAGCACCGCGGAGGCGTTCATGGCGCGACGTTCTCCATGTAGGCGCGCACGATCGCGTGGTAATGCGGGTCGTCGATCAGGAACGAGTCGTGGCCGTACTTGCAGTCGATCTCGGCGTAGGACACGTTTTTCTCGGCCCCGATCAGCGCATTGACGATCTCGCGCGAGCGTCCCGGGTGGAAGCGCCAGTCGGTGGTGAAGGAAACCACCAGGAAGCTAGCGGTCGCCGGCGCCAGCGCCGCCACCAGGTCGCCGTTGCGGTGATGGGCGGGATCGAAATAGTCCAGCGCCTTCGTCATCAGGAGGTAGGTGTTCGCGTCGAAGTAGGCGGCGAACTTGTCCCCCTGGTAGCGCAGGTAGGACTCGATCTCGAACTCCACGTCGTAGCTGAACTGGAAGCTGCCGGCGCGCAGCACCCGGCCGAACTTCTCGGCCATCTGGTCGTCGCCCAGATAGGTTATGTGGCCGAGCATGCGCGCCAGGCGCAGCCCGCGCCGCGGCGCCGTGCCGTGCTCGTAGAAGTGGCCGCCGTGAAAGTCCGGGTCGGTGAGGATGGCCTGGCGGGCCACGTCGTTGAAGGCGATGTTCTGGGCGGTGAGCTTGGGTGCGGCGGCGATCACCAGCGCATGGCGGATGCGCGCCGGGTAGGTGACCGTCCATTGCAGCGCCTGCATGCCGCCCAGGCTGCCGCCGATCACCGCCGCGAAACTTGCTATGCCCAGGTGGTCCGCGAGCCTGGCCTGGGCCTGCACCCAGTCTTCCACGGTCACGACCGGGAAATCCGCGCCCCAGGGCTTGCCGGTGGCCGGGTTGATCGCGGACGGTCCGGTCGAGCCGTGGCAGCCGCCCAGGTTGTTGACGCCGATGACGAAGAAGCGGTCCGTGTCCAGCGGGCGCCCGGGGCCGACGATGTTGTCCCACCAGCCGACGTTCTTGGGGTTGTCGGCGTAATGGCCGGCGACGTGGTGGGAACCCGATAGCGCGTGACAGACCAGCACCGCGTTGGAGCGGGCCGCATTCAGCTCGCCGTAGGTCTCGTAGACCAGGTCGTAGGCCGGGATGACCGCGCCGCTCTTCAGTTCCAGCGGTCGCGCGAAATGGGCGCGGCGCGGTTCGACCGCGCCTACCGCAGTGACGTCCGCAGTGGTGTTGTCTAGTGGCTGCATGAAAGGGCCCGGCCGGGTTGCGCTGGCTGCGGCGGAGCCGCCGCAACAGGCTCGAGTCCACCGACTCTCCGCGCCGCCGATCGTGCGGATTCGCCTCCGCGGCTTGAGTTGGGAGGCAATTCTCTCAGAGTCTGCCTGCCTGGTCCAATCCGGGGACAGGCCCCGGCTCCCAGGGGGACGGCACCGACAAGAGGCCGCGACCGGGCATGCGCGCACCAGTCTGGAGCAGCGGCGGGTCCCCGAGGCCAGCACCGTCTCGCCGCGGCTGTCGCGTGGCCTGCGTCACGGCTGTTTGCAGCGGGGCCTGAACCTGTTTGGTGCAACCAAAGTCATAGGAGGGAACGGCGTGCCCGTTCCGGCGCACTCGGCGGAAGCGATGTGACCCTCCGCCCAAGCGACAAGGATGGAGCGGCACGGAATTCGCTTGATCTCGGGTGCGGGGTCCGCGCGGCGGAGCAGGTCGGCATCAGCCGGACGATGCGATTCCCGGATCGAAGTCAGTCGCCAGTTCTTCGGGTCCGCGCCGGCGCCGGTTGCGCCGGCCGGCAGTGAATTCGCGCGCACGCGGCGTGCGCCTGCAGTGGAAAAAGGAGGATGCGCTCCATGTCGATATTCAGTGCCTATCAGTCCCGCTTCGAATCGGGCAAGGAAGAGGAGATGTCGGTCCAGGAGTACCTGGAGATCTGCCGCAGCGATCGCTCCGCCTATGCCACCGCCGCGGAGCGCATCCTGATGGCGATCGGCGAACCCGAACTGGTCGATACCCGGCTCGATTCGCGCCTGTCCCGGCTCTTCTCGAACAAGATGGTCAAGGTCTATCCGGCCTTCAGGGAGTTCTACGGCCTGGAGGAAGTGATCGAGAACATCGTCGCCTACTTCCGCCACGCCGCCCAGGGCCTCGAGGAGAAGAAGCAGATCCTCTACCTGCTCGGTCCGGTCGGCGGCGGCAAGTCCTCGCTCGCCGAGAAGCTCAAGTACCTGATGGAGAAGGTGCCCTTCTACGCGCTCAAGGGCTCGCCGGTGCACGAGTCGCCGCTCGGCCTGTTCGATCCCGAGGAGGACGGCCACATCCTGGAGGAGGACTACGGGATCCCGGCGCGCTACCTCAACGGCATCATGTCGCCCTGGGCAGTAAAGCGGCTGAACGAGTTCAACGGCGACATCACCAAGTTCCGAGTGGTCAAGCTGCGGCCCTCGGTGCTGCAGCAGGTGGCGGTGGCCAAGACCGAACCGGGCGACGAGAACAACCAGGACATCTCGTCGCTGGTCGGCAAGATCGACATCCGGATGCTCGAGCAGTACTCGCAGAACGATCCGGATGCCTACAGCTTCTCGGGCGGGCTGTGCCTGGCCAACCGCGGGCTGATGGAATTCGTCGAGATGTTCAAGGCGCCGATCAAGGTTCTGCACCCGCTGCTCACCGCCACCCAGGAGGGCAACTACAAGGGCACGGAAGGCTTCGGCGCCATCCCCTTCGACGGCATCGTGCTCGCGCACTCGAACGAATCGGAGTGGATGGCCTTCCGCAACAACCGCAACAACGAGGCCTTCCTCGACCGCATCTACATCGTCAAGGTGCCCTACTGCCTGCGCGTGTCGGAAGAGGTGAAGATCTACGAAAAGCTGCTGGCAAACAGTTCCCTGGCCGAGGCGCCCTGCGCGCCGGACACGCTGCGGATGATGGCCCAGTTCGCCGTGCTCTCGCGCATCAAGGAGCCGGAAAACTCCTCGGTCTTCTCGAAGATGCGCATCTACGACGGCGAGAACCTGAAGGACACCGATCCGCGGGCGAAGTCCTACCAGGAGTATCGCGACTTCGCGGGCGTGGACGAGGGCATGAGCGGGCTGTCCACGCGCTTCGCGTTCAAGACCCTGTCCAAGGTATTCAACTTCGACCACCGCGAGGTGGCGGCCAACCCGGTGCACCTGATGTACGTGGTCGAGCAGCAGATCCAGCAGGAGCAGTTCCCGCCGGAGATCGAGCAGAAATACCTGCGCTTCATCAAGGAGTTCCTGGCGCCGCGCTACGCCGAGTTCATCGGCAAGGAGATCCAGACCGCCTACCTGGAGTCCTACTCCGAGTACGGGCAGAACATCTTCGACCGCTACGTGACCTACGCCGACTTCTGGATCCAGGACCAGGAGTACCGCGATCAGAACACCGGCGAGGCGCTGGACCGCTCGGCGCTGAACGACGAACTGGAGAAGATCGAGAAGCCGGCCGGCATCAGCAACCCGAAGGACTTCCGCCACGAGATCGTGAACTTCGTCCTGCGCGCGCGCGCCCGCAACGCCGGCAAGAACCCGGTGTGGACCAGCTACGAGAAGCTGCGCGCGGTGATCGAGAAGAAGATGTTCTCGAACACAGAGGAACTGCTGCCGGTGATCTCGTTCAACGCCAAGGCGAGCGCCGACGAGCAGAAGAAGCACCAGGACTTCGTCAACCGCATGGTCGAGAAGGGCTACACCGAGAAGCAGGTGCGCCTGCTCTCCGAGTGGTACCTGCGCGTGCGGAAGTCTTCGTAGGGCGGTAAGGGGCAAGGAGTCAGGAGTAAGGAGTGAAAACCTCCCGCTCCCTCGCCCCTGAATCCTAACTCCTAACTCCCAGCGCCTGACTCGCCATGTTCCGCATCGTCGACCGCCGCTTCGACAGCAAGAAGAAGAGCACCGTGAACCGGGAGCGCTTCTTCCGGCGCTTCCGCGGCCAGATCCGCAAGGCGGTTTCGGACGCGATCAGCGGGCGCAGCGTCACCGACATCGACAACGGCGAGAGCATCTCGATCCCGGCCAGGGACCTTTCCGAGCCGCAGTTTTCCCAGGACCACCGCGGCGTCTGGGAGAACGTCTACGCCGGCAACGACCAGTTCAACGCCGGCGACCGTGTGCAGCGGCCCATGGGCGGCCAGGGCAGCGGATCCGGCGGCGCGGGCGACGGTGGCGAGACGCAGGACGAGTTCGTCTTCCAGCTCTCGCGCGAGGAGTTCCTGAACATCTTCTTCGACGACCTGGAGTTGCCGAACCTGGTCAAGACGCAGCTTGCACGGGTCACCGACTACAAGACGGTGCGCGCCGGTCACACCTCCAGCGGCGTGCCGGCTAACATCAACGTGATCCGCTCCCTGCGCGGCGCGCTGGGCCGGCGGCTGGCGGTGGGCACGCCCTACCGCGAGCGGCTGCGCGAACTCGAACGCAGGCTGGAGGCACTGCTAGTAGCGCGCGACGAGGCCGACCCTGAAGTGATCGAACTGCGCGAGGAGATCCGCCGGCTGCGCGATCGCATCGATGCGATCCCGTTCATCGACAGTTTCGACCTGCGCTACAACAACCGCGTCCGCCAGCCGATGCCCTCGACGCAGGCGGTGATGTTCTGCCTGATGGACGTGTCCGGATCGATGGACGAGCACCGCAAGAGCATCGCCAAGCGCTTCTTCATGCTGCTCTACCTGTTCCTGACCCGCACCTACGACCACATCGACATCGTCTTCATCCGGCACCACACCACCGCCAAGGAGGTCGACGAGGAGGACTTCTTCCACTCGCGCGAGTCCGGCGGCACGGTGGTCTCCAGCGCGCTGCGGCTGATGGCGGAGGTGGTCCGCGAGCGCTACGCCAGCGGCGCCTGGAACATCTACGCCGCCCAGGCCTCGGACGGCGACAACTGGGACAACGATTCCCCGGTCTGCCGCGACATCCTTGTGGAATCGATCATGCCGCTGGTGCAGTATTTCGCCTACATCGAGATCACCGCGGGCGAGCCGCAGAACCTTTGGCACGAATACGAGGCGGTGGCGCATGCCTACGGCAATTTCGCCATGCAGCGCATCGAGGGCCTGCCGGACATCTACCCGGTGTTCCGCGAACTGTTCAAGAAGAAGCTAGCCTGATGAGCGAACCCGACATCCAGCCCGCCACGAAGCCGGCGCCGGCGACTTCGCCGCCGGCGGCGCGCGAGCCACTGCCCTCGCCCTCGGAATGGAGCTTCGAGCTGGTCGAGCGCTACCACGACGAGATCGCGCGGGTGGCGGCCGGCTTCGGGCTTGACACCTACCCGAACCAGATCGAGCTGATCACCGCCGAGCAGATGATGGACGCGTACGCGTCGGTCGGCATGCCGGTCAACTATCACCACTGGTCCTTCGGCAAGCACTTCCTGTCCACCGAGAAACGCTACCGGCGAGGCCAGATGGGGTTGGCCTACGAGATCGTGATCAACTCGAATCCCTGCATCTCCTATCTCATGGAAGAGAACACCATGACGATGCAGGCGCTGGTGATCGCGCACGCCGCCTACGGCCACAACTCTTTCTTCAAGAACAACTACCTGTTCCGCACCTGGACCAGCGCCGACAGCATCATCGACTATCTGCTGTTCGCCCGGAAGTTCATCGTGGATTGCGAGGAGCGCCACGGCGTCGAGGAGGTCGAGCTGCTTCTGGATTCCTGCCACGCGCTGATGAACGTGGGTGTCGACCGCTACAAGCGGCCGGCGAAGCTCTCGCTCGCCAAGGAGATCGCGCGCCAGCAGGAGCGCGAGGCCTACCTGCAGAGCCAGGTCAATGCGCTCTGGCGCACCCTGCCCGAGCGCGCCTCCAGGGAGGTGCGGACGTCCGAACAGCGCTTCCCGGCCGAGCCCGAGGAAAACCTGCTCTATTTCGTCGAGAAGAACGCGCCGCTGCTCGAACCCTGGCAGCGCGAGATCGTGCGCATCGTGCGCAAGGTCGCACAGTATTTCTATCCCCAGCGCCAGACCCAGGTGATGAACGAGGGCTGGGCCTGCTTCTGGCACTACACGATCATCAACACGCTCTACGACGAGGGACTGCTGGCGGACAACTTCATGCTGGAGTTCCTGCAGCACCATACCAACGTCGTCTATCAGCCCGCCTACAACCACCCGCACTACGGCGGCATCAATCCGTACGCGCTCGGCTTCGCCATGTGGAACGACATCAGGCGCATCTGCGAGCAGCCCACGGAGGAGGACCGGCGCTGGTTCCCGGAGATCGCCGGCTCGAACTGGCGCGCGACCTTCGATTTCGCCATGCGCAACTTCAAGGACGAGAGCTTCGTCGCCCAGTATCTGTCGCCCAAGCTCATCCGCGACCTGCGGCTGTTCGCGGTGGCCGACGACGACCGGGAGCCGACGCTGCGCATCTCCGCGATCCACGACGATCCGGGCTACGCGCGCATCCGGCAGATCCTGTCCGAAAGCTACAACCTGGGCAGCCGGGAGCCGAACATCCAGGTCTGGAACGTCGACCTGCGCGGCGACCGCTCGCTCACGCTGCGGCACACCGAGTACCAGCGCCGCCCGCTCGCGTCCAGCTTCGGCGAGGTGCTCAAGCACGTGGCCCGGTTGTGGGGATTCGCGGTGCGTCTGGAGTCGGCCGGCGAGGACGGCCGGGTCAGGCTGGTGAGCGAATGCAAGGTGGAGAAGCGGCGCGAGCGGATCTGAGCGCCGGTTTCGTCGGGAGCGTCTTCAGGCGTTCAGCCGCTCCAGGCTCTCGCGCTGCTTCTCCGGGTCGTCGATGCGCAGCAGGCGCGCCACCTTGGCCTTCAGGTCGGAAACGTCGCTGCGCAGCACCTCCTGCTTGACCTCGAAGATCTGCATCGGGTGCATGGAGAACTGACGCAGGCCCATGCCGAGCAGCAGCCGGGTGTGGGACGGGTCGCCGGCCATCTCGCCGCACACCGCGACCGGAACGCCGGCCCGGTTTCCGGCCTCGATGGTCTGGGCTATCAGCCGCAGGACCGAGGGATGCAGCGGATCGTACAGGTGCGCCACGGCCTCGTCGGTCCGGTCGATCGCCAGGGTGTACTGGATCAGGTCGTTCGTGCCGATCGACAGGAAGTTCAGGCGCTTCAGGAAGGCGCCCAGGCACAGCGCCGCCGCTGGGACCTCGATCATGCCGCCGATCGCCATGTCCTTGTCGAAGGGGACGCCTTCGGCTCGCAGCTGCTCCTGCGCCAGCCGGATCATCATGAGTGTCTGGTCGATCTCGTGCGCGTGCACCAGCATCGGGATCAGGACGCGCACCCGCCCGTAGTGCGAGGCCCGGAGGATCGCGCGCAGCTGGGTGAGGAACATCTGCGGCTCGGACAGGCAGTAGCGGATCGCCCGCAGACCGAGCGCCGGGTTGGGTTCGTTGCGCTCGGTCCCGTTCAGGGCCTTGTCGGCGCCGACGTCCAGAACGCGTATCGTCACCGGCTTGCCCTTGAGTCCCACGGCGACACTGCGGTAGGCCTCGAACTGCTCGTCCTCCGTCGGCATCGCGTCGCGGTTCAGGAACAGGAACTCGGTGCGGAACAGTCCGATGCCGTCGGCATCCACGTCCCTGACCTGGGCGACGTCCTCCGGCAGCTCGATGTTGGCCTGCAGCGAAATCTCCTCGCCGTCCAGGGTGGCCGACTTGGCGCTCTTCAGGCGCTTGAGCTTGGAGCGCTCCAGCTCCAGCTCGCTCTTGCGCAGCCTGTATTCTTCGAGGATGCGTTCGTCCGGATCGACGATCACGACGCCGCGGGTGCCGTCGATGATCACCGTTTCCTCGTCGCGCACCAGGTGCCGCACGTGGTGCAGGCCGACCACAGCCGGGATGTTCAGGCTGCGAGCGACGATCGCGGTGTGCGAGGTGGCGCCGCCGAGGTCCGTGACGAAGCCGTTGATCTGCTGCTGGCGGAAGTGGATCGTATCGGCCGGCGACAGGTCGTGCGCCACGACCACCACCCCGTCCGCCTGCTTGCGCCGCGGCACCGCGGTCCCGCTGCGGCCGGACATTGCCTTGAGGATGCGCTCCACCACCTGCACCACGTCGGCCTTGCGCTCGCGCAGGTAGGGATCCTCGATCTCCTCGAACTGGTCAGCGAGCTGTTCCATCTGCTGCACGAGCGCCCATTCGGCGTTGCAGCGCTTCTCGCGCACCATCTGCCGCGGGACGCTGGCGATCATCGGATCGCCGAGGATCATGGCATGGACGTCGATCAGGGCGCGGATCTCGGAGGGAACGCCCAGGCCGGTGGCGTACTTGATCGAGCGCAGCTCCTCCCGCACCGCGCCGATGGCGGCATCGAAGCGCGTGATCTCCTCATCGACGTGCTTGGCCGGGATGACGTAGTGGGACACCTCGAGCGTGGCATGGGAGACCAGGTGCGAGGAGCCGATGGCGATGCCCGGAGACACCCCGAGGCCGTGGAGCGTGAAGCTCATGGCGCGCTACTCGCCTTCCCCGAACTTGTCGGCGATCAGATCCACGATGGCCTGCAGGGCGGCCTGCTCGTCGCTGCCGTCGGTCTCGACCGAGATGACCGCGCCCTTGGCGGCGGCGAGCATCATCACGCCCATGATGCTCTTCGCATTGACCCGCCGGCCGGCCCGCGCCAGCCACACGTCGCAGTCGTAGCTGCTGGCCAGCTGGGTGAGCTTGGCGGAGGCGCGCGCATGCAGGCCGAGCCGGTTCACGATCTCGATTTCACGCGTTTGCATCGCGCTCGGTCTTCACGTGGAGTATGCCGTCGCGGCCGCCGAGCAGCGCCTTGGCCACCAGGGTCTGCATGTCCTTGTCCCGGTAGGTCAGTGCGCGCAGTAGCATCGGCAGGTTCGCCCCGGCGATCACCTCGTGGCGACCCGGCTGCAGCAGCTTCATCGCGATGTTGCTCGGCGTGGCGCCGAAGACGTCGGTGAGCACCAGCACCCCTCTGCCGCCGTCCACCAGTTCGAGCCAGCGACGCGCAGTCGGCAGGATGTCCAGCGGATCGTCCTGGGCGGACACGCCGAGCTGGGCCAGCAGCGGAGGCCGCTTGTTCAGCACATGGCATGCGCATTGAATTAGCGATTCGCCGAGGCTGCCGTGGGTGACGAGAAAGATGCCGATCATGCGAGAGCGCTCCCTGGCCGATTCTACCAGCCGGGAGGCGGCGCCGGAGAGGCGGCGGCGCTACTGGAGCAGATAGACGGCGATCGCGCCCGCGGCCGTGAGGACCGAGGCCCAGAAACCGCCCCAGGCGAAGCGCTGGATGGCGGCGCGCTCGCCGTCCTGCACCCGGTGCGTGATGCGGGTCATGCTGCCGTGCAGCAGCGCTGCCGGGATCGCCGGTAGCGGGTCGTCTGCCGTGTGTGCTCTGAGTTGCGCGCTCATTCGATGATCTCGGTGCGCAGTCCGTCCTGGGCCGGCTCCAGCCGACTCCACAGGGCGCGCGTAACGGCAATGCTACCGTCGGCGTCGATGCGCAACGCGTGATCAATGTCCAGATCGCGCGCAAATTGCCGCCAGTCCGCCCGGCCGGCGACGAACAGCGGCTTGCTCGCGGCGTCGGACAGGGCGCCCGCGCCGGGGCGCGCGGTGACCAGGACGGTGACCGCGCGCGTACCGGCGGCCGGGCGGCCGGTGCGCGGATCGAGAATGTGGCAGTAGCGCAAACCGTCCAGTTCGAAATAGCGCTGGTAGTCGCCCGAGGTGCCGATCGCCTCGCCGTCGCGCAGCTCCAGGGTCGCGACCGGTGCCGGGCCGCGCGGATCCTGGATGCCGACCCGCCACGGCTGCCCGCCCTTGCTGCCAAGCGCCATGACGTTGCCCCCGACGTTGATCAGGGCGTTGCGAATGCCCGACCCGCGCAGGATCGCCGCCGCGCGGTCGAGCGCGTAGCCCTTGGCATATCCGCCGAGGTCCAGCCTGACCTCCCGGTTACCGCTGCCGACCCTGAGGCCGTCGATCTCCAGATCGGACATCGCGGGGCGGGCCTGCACCAGGCGGGCGACCTCGTCGGACGGCGGCAGAACGGGCTTGAACTCGTCGCTCTGGAAGCCCCACAGCCCGATCAGGCGCCCGATTGCCGCGTTGAACAGATCCCCGGAGCGCATCGCGATCCGTTTAGTATCGGCCAGAATGGCGGCGAGTTCGCCATCCACCTCGGCCGTGGCGCCGGTCGCGATCGCCTCGTTCAGCCGGGTCAGCTCGCTCGGCTGCCAGGCGTGGAGCTTGCGGTGCAGCCGGTCGAACTCGCGCAGCACCGCGGCGGCCGCCTCGCGCGCCTTCTCCCGGTCCTCGCCATGGACCAGGACCTCGACGCGCGTGCCGAATACGTAGGATTCCTGCTGGTGCAGGGCAGGGCGCGTGCAGCCGGCCAGTAACGCCAGGCAGACCAGCAACCATGCCGGCGTCGTGCGCTGCATTCGCAACCGCCGCCCGTTCGACCGGGCGGCGACAATCAGGCGCACCGGCGCTCCAGCGCGTCGATGAACATGCCGGCGACGTCGAACCCTGTCTGCTGCGCGATCTCGACGAAGCAGGTCGGGCTGGTGACGTTGATCTCGGTGAGGTGATCGCCGATCACGTCCAGACCGACCAGCAGCAGGCCGCGGCGATCGAGCACCGGCGCCAGGGTCTCGGCGATCGCGCGGTCGCGCGTGGAAAGCTGCTGCGCCACGCCGGTGCCGCCGGCGGCCAGGTTGCCGCGGGTCTCGCCCGCTTTCGGTATGCGCGCCAGCGCGTAGGGCACGACATGGCCGCCGATGAGCAGGATGCGCTTGTCGCCGTGCGCGATCTCAGGGATGTAGCGCTGCGCCATGACCGTCCGGGTGCCGTTGTGCGTCAGGGTTTCGACGATGACGTTGCGGTTCGGATCTTCCGCGCGCACGCGGAACACCTGGCTGCCGCCCATGCCGTCCAGCGGCTTGAGCACGGCGTCGCCGGTCTCCGCGATGAAGCCGTGCAGCAATTCGGCATCCCGTGCCACCAGGGTGGGCACCGTGAACTGCGAGAACTCGGCAATCGCCAGCTTTTCCGAATGGTCTCGGATCGCCCGCGGGTCGTTGAAGATGCGGGCGCCGGCCGCCTGGGCGCGCTCGAGCAGCCAGGTCGCGACGACGTACTCGAAGTCGAAGGGCGGGTCCTGGCGCATGAGCACGGCATCGAACTCCACCAGCGCTTCGGCCCTGGCCGGATGGGCGTGGTACCAGGCCGCATCGTCCTCGCGCAGGTCCAGGCGCGCCGCCCGGGCGAACACCGCGGCCTCGCGCCAGGCCAGGTCTTCGCGCAGGATCGCATGCACTTCGTGGCCGCGCCGCGCGGCCGCACGCATCATGGCGACGCTGGAATCCTTGTAGGCCTTGAGGCCCTCCAGCGGATCGACGACGAAGGCGAAGCGCATCAGGCGTCGGGCGCGCTGCGCTCGAGTTCCAGCGAGGCGGCCAGTAGCGCCAGCCTGGCGATCACGCCGTAGGCGAAGAAGCGGTTCGGCGGCGCGTCCGGGTTGGTCGCCGGATCGGGCAGCGTGCAGGCCGTGTCGAAGGCCAGCGGCTTGAACTGCATTCCGGGCGCGTTCAGGTTCTCGTCGCGGCCGCGGGCTGTATGCACCCGGTAGAAGCCGCCGACCACGTAGCGGTCGATCATGTAGACCACCGGCTCGGCCACGCCCGAATCGACCGTCTCGAAGGTATGCACGCCTTCCTGGATGATCACCTCGGAGACTTCCAGGCCCTCCTTGACCACCGCCATCTTGTTGCGCTGCTTGCGGTTGAGCCCGATCACCTCGGAGGCGTCGCGCACGGTCATGATGCCCATGCCGTAGGTGCCGGCGTCCGCCTTGACGATGACGAAGGGATTCTCGCTGACGCCGTACTCCCTGTACTTGAGCCGGATGCGCGCCAGCAGTTCGTCGACCTTGGAGGCCAGGCACTCCTCGCCGCGCCGCTCCTGGAAACTGATCTCGCCGCAGACCGCGAAGTCCGGATTGATCAGCCAGGGATCGATGTCCAGCGTTTCGGCGAAACCGCGCGCGACTTCGGCGTAGGCGGTGAAGTGGCGCGACTTGCGCCGCGTCACCCAGCCGGCATGCAGCGGCGGGATGACGAACTGCTCGTGCAGGCCCTTGAGGATCTCGGGCACGCCGGCCGAAAGGTCGTTGTTCAGCAGGACCGAGCAGGGATCGAAATCATCGAGCCCGAGCCGCATCCCGCGGCGCACCAGCGGCTCCAGCGTCAGGTGAGCGCCGTTCGGCAGATCGAGCCGGGTCGGCGTGGTGATCTCCGGCAGCAGCGAGCCGATGCGCACGTTCAGCCCGCTGTGGTGCAGGATCAGCGCAAGCTGCGCCACGTTCTGCAGGTAGAACTGGTTGCGGGTGTGGCTCTCCGGAACGATCAGGATGTGCTTGGCTTCCGGACAGATCTTCTCGATCGCCGCCATGGCCGCCTGGATGCACAGCGGCAGGAAGGCGGGATTGAGGTTGTTGAAGCCGCCCGGGAACAGGTTGGTGTCCACCGGCGCCAGCTTGAATCCGCTGTTGCGCAGATCCACCGAGCAGTAGAACGGCGGCGTGTGCTCCAGCCATTGCACGCGGAACCACTGCTCGATCGCGGTGCTGGCGTCGAGAAACCGCCTCTCCAGATCCAGCAGCGGTCCGGTGAGTGCGGTGGTGAGATGCGGGACCATGATGTCTGACCGGTGACGCGCGGGATGCCGCGGACCCGGGCTATGTTACACCAAGGCCCCTGCAGGGGCGCCGCGGGCCGCCTGGCTCGGACGGAATGCGGAAAACGCCTCGGGCAGCGGCGCGTTCTCCAGCGCGCGCTGCGAGAACAGGAAGCGTCCGTCGCAGACGAAGCCGAGGTCGGCCCAGTCGACCTCGTTCAGCGCGTCGCAGAGCGCGCGTATGTCGGCCGCCGGATCCCGCGGAAACACCGCCAGCACCGAACCGTCGTAGTGGATGCAGGGGTGCACGAAAAAGGGCCGCGCCTGGCGCGTCTTGTGATTGACGTAGATGCGCGGCCGGTCGCAGACGTGATAGCCGCGCCCCCATTGCCACCAGTTGGTCTCGTCGAAGCGACGGATGCGGCGCGCGAGCAGGCGATCCTTGTGGTGTTCCAGATGGGCGATGCGCAGGTTGTAGATCATCCGCCGCAGCCTGCCGCTGCGCGCGGTCTCGGAGCAGACGAAGTCCAGGTTGCCGTGCTCGGGGCTGGTGAAGACCTCGTCGTCGCCGCTCACCGCCCCGACCTTGACGAAGAAGTGGTCGGAGAAGCGCAGCGGATAGTGGCCGCGGGTAAACAGCAGGTGCCCCGCCGCTTCGACGAACTCGCGCTCCTCCCAGGCGCCGGTCTCCAGCGCCGTTCGCGCCGACGCGGCCGCCGAGGCATCGAGGAAGCGGGTGCGCCGCTCCAGCCTGCCGCGCTCGTAGCGCCAGATCGCGCAGTTCGGCACGGCATCCTCGAAGATGCGCGCGTCGCCGAGTTCGACGAAGTCGGTGATCGTGCCCTCCTCGAAGAGCCAGCGGTTGAGCTTCAGGCTGGAGGTGGACTTCAGGAAGTCGCGCGGGGTGATGAAGATCAGCTCGCCGCCGGGCCGCAGGTGGCGCACGCACTTGGCGATGAAGAACAGGTAGAGGTTCGTGCGTCCGTCGAATCCGTCCTGGCGCAGCAGCGCGCGGGTCTGCGGAAGGATGTCCTGGTAGCGCACGTAGGGCGGATTGCCGATGATCGTGTCGAAGCGCTCGGACTCCGAATAGGCGAAGAAGTCCTGGATCAGCGCGCCGGCCGGCGCATGCCGCGGGTCCGGCTCGATGCCGACCGCGCCGGGCAGGCGGGCCAGGAAGGCCCCGTCGCCGCAGGACGGCTCCAGGACCCGCCCGCGGTTGCGGCGCAGGCCGAGCATCGCCTCGACGACGAAGGGCGGGGTGAACACCTGCCCGCGCGTGGCGACGTCGCGTTTCGCGGCTCCCATGGCGCTGCGCCGGTCGCGCTCAGGCGGCGAGCAGGGCGCGGATCTGCGGCTCGCTGCGCGGACCGAGCAGCAGGTCCTTGAGCACGCCGCCCTCGACCACGGCGAGCGAGGGCGTCGCCATGACGTGGAAACGGCGCGCCAGGTCCATCGACTCGGCGACGTTGACCTTGACCACGTCCCGGCGCTCGGCCGCCAGCCGGTCGATCACGACCGTCATCGGGCGGCACATGCCGCAGCTCGGGCTCCAGAAGTACACCAGCAGCCGCTTCGCGCCGCGCTGGCCCTCGTCCAGCAGGGCGTCGAGTTCGGGCACCGCCCGGCCGCGGGCCTGGCGCGCCCGCAGGAACGGGATCAGCTGCATGGTGATCATGGCGGCGATGACGCCGACCACGAGGTATCCCCAGAAGTCCATTTGCGTTGCCTGTCGCGGGTGATTGTTCGGCCCGCGCAGTCTAGCCGAGCGGCGTCCCGGCGCCAATCGACTTCGGCCCCGACCGCACCAGGGCGAGCCGCGAAAGCCGGCTCCGATCAGGGCGGCGGCGGGGCGGGCTCCGCGGCTGGCCCCGCTTGCTTTTCCCCCTGCTCGGCCGCCTTCTCCGCCTGCTTGCGCTGCTTCTCGGCCTTGCGCCGGTCGATCTCCTCGGCCTGCCGGCGCGCGGCCTCGGCCCGCTGGCGGGCCTTGGCCTCTTTCTCCTGCCGCGCCCGGGTACGCTCGGCATCCAGGCGGCTGCGCTCGGCCGCCTGCTGCGCCGCCCGGGCCTCGCCTTCCTGCAGCCGGCGCTGGCGCTCGGCGTCCTGCCGTGCGTCTTCCTGGGCGCGTTCCTCGGTGGTCGCCCGGCCCTGCCCGGCGGCCTGCTCCTTCTCCAGGGCGCGCCGCTGCCGCTCCAGATCCTTCACGGCGTGCTCCCGGCGGGCGGCGTCCCGCTGCAGCTCGGCGGCGCGCGCCTCGAGCTGCCGGGCCTCCCTGACCGCCTCGACGTGCGCCTTCTTCGCCTTGTCCAGGCAGGCGCTCACCAGGAACTTGCCGTAACACTCGCGTTGAGCCTGCTCGTATCGAGCGTCGGCTTCCTGCTGCTGGCGCTTGCCCTGCTCCTTGAGGCGCTGGGCTTCGTCGAGCAGCAACCTGTGCTCGTCGGCCGCGGCCGGCGCGGCGTCGGCGGGGGCCGGCTCGCCATACACGGGCAGGATTGCGGCCATCTGGGCGGCCAGCAGGAACGCGAGCCTTGCCAGCATCGGAGCCTCCGTGAGATTGGGGTCGGGCGCATAAAATAGCGCGCTTCGACCACCCGCGGTGCCGTCCGCCGCCGTTCGCCAAATTGATCACCCTGCGCAACCTCAGCCTCGCCCGCGGCGGAAAGCTGCTGATCGAAGGTGCCGCCTGCCAGATCCACGCCGGCCAGAAGGTCGGCGTGGTCGGCGCCAACGGCTGCGGCAAGTCGAGCCTGTTCGCCCTGATCCTGGGCGAGCTTCATGCAGAGGCCGGTGAGCTGGAACTGCCGCCCGGCTGGGTGGTGGCCCACGTCGCCCAGGAGACGCCGGCGGACGCGAGGACTGCGATCGACCACGTGCTCGACGGCGACGCGGAGCTGCGGCGCGTCGAATCCGAAGTGGCGGCTGCCGAGCACACGCACGACGGCGAGGCGATCGGGCTGGCGCACGAGCGGCTGCACCAGATCGGCGGCTATGGCGCGCGCGCCCGGGCCTCGGCCCTGCTGCACGGCCTGGGGTTCGCGGACCGGGACGCCGGGCGCCCGGTGTCCTCGTTCTCGGGCGGCTGGCGGGTGCGGCTGAATCTGGCGCGCGCCCTGATGTGCCGCTCCGACCTGCTGCTGCTGGACGAGCCGACCAACCACCTGGACCTGGACGCGGTGATCTGGCTCGAACAGTGGCTGAAGGGCTATCGGGGAACGCTGCTGCTGATCTCGCACGACCGGGATTTCCTCGACGCCGTGGTCGGCACGGTCGCCCACATCGAGGCTAGGATGCTGCGGCTGTATGCCGGCAACTACTCGGCCTTCGAGTCGGCGCGCGCCCAGCAGCTGGCCACGCAGCGGGCGATGTTCGAGAAGCAGCAGCGCGAGATCGCCAAGCTGCACCGCTTCATCGACCGCTTCCGCGCGAAGGCGACCAAGGCACGCCAGGCGCAGAGTCGGATCAAGGCGCTGGCGCGGCTGGAGGACGTGGCGCCCGCCCACGTGGATTCGCCCTTCGAATTCTGCTTCGAGGAACCGCTGGCGAGCCCTGACCCGCTGATCCTGCTGGAGGACGTCGCGCTCGGCTACGGCGAGGCGCCGGTGCTCGAAGGGCTGCGGCTGACGCTGCGCCCGGGCGAGCGCATCGGGTTGCTCGGGCGCAACGGCGCCGGGAAATCGACCCTGATCAAGTGCCTCGCCGGGGAACTGGAGCCGCTGCGCGGCCAGCGGCTGGACGGCAGGGGGCTGGCGGTCGGCTATTTCGCCCAGCACCAGCTGGAGCAGTTGAGGCCGGACGAGAGTCCGCTGCAGCATCTGATGCGCGCGGAGCCGGCGACCCGGGAGCAGGATCTGCGGGACTTTCTGGGCGGATTCGACTTCCGGAACGACATGGCGCTGGCCCCCGTGGGCAGGTTTTCCGGGGGCGAGAAGTCACGCCTGGCGCTGGCGCTGCTGATCCGCCGGAGGCCGAACCTGCTGCTGCTCGACGAGCCGACCAACCATCTCGACCTTGAAATGCGCCACGCCCTGACCGTGGCGCTGTCGGAGTACGAAGGCGCGGTCGTGCTGGTCTCGCACGACCGCCATCTGCTGCGCTCGGCCGTGGATCGCTTCCTGCTGGTGGCCAACGGTCAGGCCTTGCCTTTCGACGGCGACCTGGACGACTACCGCGCCTGGCTCGAATCGGTCGACACGTCCGGGCGCGACGACGACGGCGGCGGAGCCGCGACCGCACCGAGCCGCAAGCAGCAGCGCCGGGAGGAAGCCGAGGCGAAGGACAGGCGGGCGGCGCAGATCAGGCCCCTGCGCCGCGAACTCGGGGCCGTGGAAAAAGACTTGGAATCGCTGGGCAGCGAGAAGGCCGTCCTCGACACCCGCCTGGCGGACCCGGCGGCTTACGCCGGCAGCGACCGGGTCGCGCTGCAGGAAAACCTCAAGCGGCAGGCGGAACTCGCGCGCCTGATCGAGGCGGCCGAGGAGCGCTGGCTGGAATTGCAGCAGCGTATCGAGGAGTTCGAGGCGCCTTAAGCCGCGGCCGTTTCAGCGCTGCACGGTATCGCGTGCGCGCAAGGCGTAGGCGACCACGCCCAGCCCGAGGGCGCCCAGGGTGTAGGAGTCGGGCGAGCCGGCAATTGCGCTGGCCAGCGCGGCGACGAGAAAGAACGGACCTGCGTACTTGGACATTTTCCCCTCCGACCGGTAATAGATCCGCCTGCATCGGACGGATCTTTCAACTGCATCTTTAGCACCTTGGCGTTACGAATTGAAGAAAATTTTTCGGTTCGCTCTATAAAGCGTGCAAATTCATAAAAAACGGGCGCCCGAAGGCGCCCGCAACAGTCACAGTGGAGGAAGACTCAGATGTGGTACGCGCTCTCGCCGTGGGCGGTGATGTCCAGGCCTTCGCGCTCCTCGTCCTCGGGCGCCCGCAGTCCGATCACCAGGTCGACGATCTTGTAGGCCACGATGGAGACCACGGCCGACCAGACGATCGCCGTGCCTACCGCCCAGAGCTGGCTGATCACCTGCGCGGTCATGTCGAAGTCGCCGACCTTGTTGGCCACGTAGTCGTACACCCCGGTGCCGCCCAGGGCCGGCGAGACGAACACGCCGGTCAGGATGGCGCCGAGTATTCCGCCCACGCCATGAACGCCGAAGACGTCCAGCGCGTCGTCCGCGCCGAGCAGACGCTTCAGGCCATTGACGCCCCACAGGCAGACAACGCCCGCGGCCAGGCCGATCACCAGCGCTCCCATCAGGCCGACGAAACCGGCCGCCGGGGTGATTGCCACCAGACCGGCGACCGCGCCGGACGCGGTACCCAGCATCGAGGGCTTGCCCTTGATCATCCATTCGGCGAACAGCCAGGACAGGGCGGCCGCAGCCGTGGCGAAGAGCGTGTTGGCGAAGGCCATGGCGGCCAGGCCGGTGGCTTCGAGGTTGGAGCCGGCGTTGAAGCCGAACCAGCCCACCCACAGCAGCGAGGCGCCGATCATGGTGGTGGTCAGGCTGTGCGGTGCCATCGATTCCTTGCCGTAGCCGACGCGCTTGCCGATCATGTAGGCGCCGATCAGGCCGGCCACGCCGGCGTTGATGTGCACCACGGTGCCGCCGGCGAAGTCCAGCGCGCCCTTCTGGAACAGGAAGCCCGCCGTGGCCAGCGCCTTCTCGCCCGCTGCGGCGTCGGTGTAGGCGTCCGGACCCGCCCAGTACCACACCATGTGGGCGATCGGCAGGTAGGAGAACGTGAACCAGATCAGCATGAACAGCAGCACCGCCGAGAACTTGATGCGCTCGGCGAAGGCACCGACGATCAGGGCGGGCGTGATAGCCGCGAAGGTGGCCTGGAAGACGATGTAGACGTACTCGGGGATCACCACGCCCTTGCTGAAGGTGGCCGCCACCGATTCTGGCGTGACGCCCTTCAGGAACAGCTTGTCCAGGCCGCCGATGAAGGGGTTGCCTTCGGTGAAGGCGACGCTGTAGCCGTAGATCGCCCAGAGCAGCACCATCATCGAGAAGACGACGAACACCTGCATCAGCACCGAGAGCATGTTCTTCGAGCGCACCAGTCCGCCGTAGAACATCGCCAGTCCTGGGATGGTCATCAGAATGACCATCGCGGTGGCCACCAGCATCCAGGCGGTGTCGCCCTTGTTCGGGGTGGGGGCAGGGGCAGGAGTGGCCTCGGCCGGGGCAGCCGCGGCGGCAGCGGCCGGAGCTGGCGCCGGTGCCTCGGCAGCCATTCCGGCCATGCCGGCCTGGGTCGCAGCAGGCGCCGCCGGTTCGGCGGGTTTGTCCTGGGCCAGCGCGGCGCCGCTCAGACCGAGCACGCAGGCGGCCAGGAAGATCGCAAACAGCTTTCTCATCGTCGTTCTCCTAGAGCGCTTCGACGCCGGTTTCGCCGGTGCGGATGCGGATGACCTGTTCGAGATCGAAGACGAAGATCTTGCCGTCGCCGATCTTGCCGGTGCTCGCCGACTTCTCGATGGCCTCGATCACCTGGTCGAGCAGCTCGTCCTTGATGGCGGCCTCGACCTTGACCTTGGGCAGAAAGTCCACGACGTACTCGGCGCCGCGGTACAGCTCGGTATGGCCCTTCTGCCGGCCGAATCCCTTGACCTCGGTGACGGTGATTCCCTGCACGCCGATGGCGCTCAGGGCCTCGCGCACTTCGTCAAGCTTGAACGGCTTGATGATTGCGGTTACCAGTTTCATGTCCGGATCCTTTCAAAGGGCGGGCGCTCGTGGCGCCCGGCCCGTGTTCAGTCTCGATGATCAGAAGGTCTTCTTGAACCAGGCGGTGAACTGGGCGTCGGCGATGTTCTTCGGAAACACGCCGGTGGTCGTCACGCCGCCCGCGGAGCACTCGTCGCTCGTGGAACCGTAGCCGCAGTTGTTCGCGCTGCTGGTGTCCGTATACATCACGCCCACCTCGGCGCCCCCGAGCATCTTGGAAACCTTGCCCAGGTCGTAGGCGGCGCTGATCCGCCAGTCGTTGTACGAGTACAGCTCATCGTTCGAGGCGCCGCCGACGTTGCGCTCGTCGGTCCCGCGGAACTGCTGCATGCCGTAGTGCGCGCCCAGGGTCAGGCCGGTGTCGGCGACCGGGAAGACGAAGCCGAGGTCCCAGTATCCAGTGCCTTGGGCGTCCTTGACCGCGAAGGCCTTGTTGGAAATCACATACGAGTACTTGAGCGAGAACCACTTCCAGCCGAGGCCGGCGTACATTTCGAGGGTGTCGCCCTTCGCGCCGGACGGCGTCGTGTCGCCGGGGTACCAGTACTGCAGAAGGCCGAGATCGAAGGTGAAGTCGCTGGCAAAGGAGCCCTTGTAGCCGCCGTAGAAGTCGAGTTCGAGGCTGCCTCCCGAGGCGTATTGGCCGCCGTCCTTGAGCCAGCTGATGTTCGAGCCCCAGGTTCCCAGATAGAAGCCGCTGGCGTGCGCGTAGTCGAATCCGCCCTGCAGGGCCGGATCTTCGTTGGTCTGGGTCAGGCCGCGGAAGATGTACTGGCTGTACAGCCCGACGTTGCCGGTCAGGGTGTGCGGGCTGGCCGGCTCGGCGGCCGGCGCGGTCTGCGCCATGGACGCGGCCGGAAGGGCCAGGGCGGCGAGAACCGCGGCGGAAATAAGGGTATTGCGCGTTTGCATGATGAATTCTCCTGGTCGGTGTCGAAAGTGAGACAGCGATTCATTGGCAGGAAGCGTGCCAAGCGTGCAAAAGGCTTTCGATACAGATAGATAATGGAATATCGGCAGCTCGCCGAGACTGTTGCTGCAGCGCAACGCCCCGGATTGATGCACCGTAAAGGCGCACGCGCACCGCCAAGGTGCGTTTCTTGGAACCCTGTCGCGTTAAGGCAACAGGAATGATTGGCGGTAGCGCTGTGCTACACTCGCTCGCCCCTCGTGAGGATCCCTCATGTTGAATCCGAACATCCTGGACGAAATCAGCCGCCGGCTCTCCGAGCTGGTCGCCGCCACGCCCGCCAAAGACGTCGAAAAGAACGCGAGGGCGATGCTGTCCAGCCTGTTCGCCCGCCTGGATCTGGTCACCCGCGAGGAGTTCGACGTGCAGCGGGAAGTGCTCGCCCGCGCCCGCGAGCGTCTCGCAGTCT
>DATMWM010000238.1:0-2092 GCA_035562535.1 Rhodocyclaceae bacterium
TTCGGCCGATAGTTCGCTGCGCGGCGTGCCGGACGGACAGGATCTCGCCGTGGCCGCCGAGGCGCTGTTCCTGGTCAACCTGATGCTGGCGCCGGGGCTGGCCTTCCTCGGCATCGCCTGGCTGTGGTGGCGCCGCCGCCCCGGGGCGCCGCCGCTGGCGCGCTGCCACATCGACCAGACCTTCCGCGCCAGCCTGTGGGCCGGCGCGCTGCTGGTCATCGCCAATGCCGCGGTCATCGCGCTGGGCGGATTCCAGTCGGCCTGGACCTGGGTGGTGGTGATCATCTGGTTCACCTGCATCCACTCCTCGCTGATCCTGCTCGGCGTGGTCGGGCTGGTCAAGGCGATGGCCGGCAAGCCCTACGCCTACCCGCTGATCGGCGGGCGCTGCGATGCCTGAGCCCGCCACCGGCGCCCTGGACGGCGACCTCGGTGACAAGATGAGCGCCCCGCGCGTCCATCCCAGGCTCGGCTACGCCAAGGTGGTGCACACCGGCACCCGGCGCGTCCAGCGCACGCGGCTCGCCTGGCAGATGGGCTTCTTCGTGCTGTTCGTGGTTGCGCCGCTGTTCGACCTGCTGCGCTTCGACCTGGTGGCCGGCCACGCCTATTTCCTCGGCATGCCCTGGCACATCGGCATCGACGAGTTCGTCGCCGGGCGCATCGGCGCCGGCGAGTTGGCGTTCAACCTGATGCTGCGGGTGTTCGTGCCGATCCTGGCGGTGGCGGCGGGACTGCTCTACGCGGCCTGGCGCTGGGGGCGGCTGTACTGCGGCTGGCTGTGCCCGCACTTCTCGGTGGTCGAGACGATCAACCGGCTGATGCGCCGCGCCAGCGGCAAGCAGAGCGTGTGGGACCGCAAGCCCGGCCCGACGCGCAACCCGGACGGCAGTCACACCAAGCCGGACGCGGTCTGGTGGCTGGCCGTGGTGCCGATGGCGGTCGGCTTCGCCTTCGTCTGGGCGGTGGTGCTGCTCACCTACCTGCTGCCCCCCTTCGAGATCTACCACAACCTGTTCAACCTCTCGCTCACCCGCAACCAGGCGCTGTTCATCGGCGTGGGCACCCTGGTGCTGAGCGTCGAGTTTCTCGCCGCGCGGCACCTGTTCTGCCGCTATGCCTGCGCCGTCGGGCTGTTCCAGAGCCTGGCCTGGATGGGCAACCGCGGCGGAATGGTGGTCGGCTTCGCCCGCCGGCGCGCGTCCGACTGCGCGAGCTGCTACTCGGCCTGCGACCACGTCTGCCCGATGCGGCTCAAGCCGCGCAACATCAAGCAGTTCATGTTCACCTGCACCCAGTGCGGCCAGTGCATAGACGCCTGCGCCACGGTGCAGCGCGGCAACCTAGAAGGCTCGCTGCTGCGCTGGGTCGAGGGCGAGGCGGCGAAACAGAACGAGGCCCAGGTCAGCCTGACCGGCTGGGGTTCCAGGAGCCAGGTTTCAGGGGACAGGAAACAGAAGGCGGCCGGCCACACGCCACCGCGTTCCCGAATCTCCACGCCCGACTCCTGACCCCTCACTCCTGACCCGAAAGTGGAAGAATTCGTCGGCGGCCTCTGGCACCGCTTCATCACCCGGGCGGCGCAGCGCGACTACCCGCAGGCGGCGGTGCGCCTGGGCGAGATCGAGAAGACCGCCGGCGTGCTGTTCCGCGCGCTCGGCGGCGAGACCGGGCTGCGGGTGGCGGCAGCCGCCGAGGCCGCGCACGGCGCCAGGCGGCGCTGGCTGCAGCGGATGGCCGGCAGCGGCGAGCGCGCCGCCCACGCCAGGCGCGACGAGGAGACGCTGCAGCTTCCACCGGTGATATCGCTGTTCCCGGAGCGTTCGCTCAACCGCGACCTCTACCTCTGGCTGGTGGCACTGGCCGCCGGCGACCGCGATTCGGACGAGCCCTGGATCGTGCGCAACCAGCGCGCGACGCTGCACACCTTGGAAGCGTTCCCCGGGCTGGAGGCGCGCTACCGCCGGCTGACCGCGGCGGTCCTGGCCGCGCGCATCCCGGCCGAACGCCTGCCGGCTGGGGAGGCCCGGGTCGAGCACGCGATCCGCTCGGCGCTGGAGCGGCCTGGCAGCGTCGAGGCGCTGCCGCCGAT
>DATMWM010000239.1:0-10461 GCA_035562535.1 Rhodocyclaceae bacterium
CAGACTCAGGGGACGACTGGGCGCGCGGCGCCACGACGTCGGGGTGGTCTGGGCCGACGACGAAGCCATCCTCGGCTACGCGCTGCGCGCCGCCAGGCGCGTGGTCGCCTTCCGGCGCGGCGATGCGTCCCTGGACGGGAGACTCGCGGCCGCGGTCGCCCGCCCGGGCCGGCCGACGCACGCCGTGATCGAGCGGCTGATGCTCGCCGAGGCGGCGGGCGCACGCTGCGCCGACCCGCGGCTCGCCTTCAGGGTGACAGAAGCCGAGGCCGGGCAGGCCAGGCGGCTGGTCGCATCCGTGCTGCCCGGCACCGACGGGCCGCTGGTCGGCCTGCAGATCCAGAGTTTCCCGACCAAGCGCTACCGCGACTGGCCGGCCGGGCACTTCGCGCAACTCCTCGACCGCCTGTTCGCCGCGTCGCGCGGGGCGCGCGCACTGGTCCTGGGCGATGCGCAATCGGAGGCCGCCGCGCGGGCGCTCGTCCAGCGCCACCCGGAGCGGGTCGCCAGCCTCGCCGGCAGGCTGTCGCTGCGCGAACTGGCAGCGGTGCTCGCCTGCCTGGATCTTTACGTGGGCGTGGACACCGGACCGACCCATCTGGCGGGCGCGCTCGGCATCCCGATGGTCGCGCTCTATCACTGCCGCCATCGCGGCAGCCTGCTCGCGCCGCTCGATCATCCGGCGCTCACCGTGATCGAACACCCGGCAGCCGATGCGGACTGCACGCCGCAACGCGAGATGGCCGAGATCGGCGTCGATCGCGTTTGGGATGCGGTCGCCGCCAGGCTGTTTGCGGGAGCCTGAATTGATCGCCGGCCGCAGGCTTCACATCGTGCATACCGAAAGCTCCTGCGGCTGGGGCGGGCAGGAGATCCGCATCCTCACCGAGGCCGAGGGGATGATGGCGCGCGGGCACCAGGTCACGCTGGTCTGTCCGCCGCAGGCGCGCATCCACGCGGCCGCCGAAGCGCGCGGCATTCCGCTCGCGGGGCTGACGATCGCACGCAAGAACCTCGCCGGATTCCGCGCCCTGCGGCGCTGGCTCGCCACGCACGGACAGGCGGTGGACATCGTGAACACGCACAGCTCCACCGACGCCTGGCTTACCGCGCTCGCCTGCGCCAGCCTGCGCGGCGCGCCGCCGATGGTACGCACCCGCCACGTCTCCTCGCCGGTGAAGCGCAACCGGCCGACCTTATGGCTCTACCAGCGGGCGACCCGGCACGTCGTCACCACCGGCGAGGCGTTGAGGACCCAACTGGCGCGCGACAACGGCTTCGACCCCGCCAGCATGACCTCGGTGCCGACCGGCATCGACCTGAACCGCTTCGTCCCCGGCGACCGCCGCGCGGCGCGCGCGCGGCTCGGCCTGCCGGAGCGTCCAACCATCGGCATTCTCGGTACCCTGCGCAACTGGAAGGGACACACCTACCTGTTCGAGGCCTTCGCCAGCCTGCAGGCCAGCCATCCCGACTGGCAGCTGATCGTCATCGGTGACGGCCCGCAGCGCCGCAACCTCGAACGTCTCGCGCGCGAGCTTGGCCTGGGCGCGCGGCTGCGCATGGCGGGCAACCGCGACGACGTGCCCGACTGGCTGCAGGCGCTCGATCTCATGGCCCTGCCCTCCTATGGCGAGGAAGGCGTGCCGCAGTCGGTGATGCAGGGCATGGCCTGCGGCCTGCCGGTAGTGTCCACGCCGGTGGGCGCGATCGCCGAGGCGGTCGACGACGGCGAGACCGGCCTGCTCGTGCCGCCGCGGGATGCCGCAGCGCTGGCGGCGGCGCTGGCGCTGCTGATGGACGACGCGCCGCTGCGCGAGCGGTTCGGCCGGCAGGGGCTCGCCAGAGCGCGCGAGCGATTCGGCATCGACATCATGCTGGAGCGCATGGAGGCGATCTTCCTGCGCCACGCGCGGCCGGGCGGGAGCGCCTGAGATGTGCGGGATCGCAGGCTTCTTCGGCGACCGGCCGCTGGAACCTGCCGGGATCGAGGCCATGCTGCGCAGGCTGTCGCCGCGCGGACCGGACGCCCAGCACGCGGTGCGCTGGAATGCCGGGTTCGCGCCCTGCGAGGGCGCGGCGCCTAACGCGCTGCTGCACGCCCGGCTGTCGATCATCGACCCGCGGCCCGAGGCCGACCAGCCGATGGGCAACGCCGCCGGCGACGTGTGGATTTGCTACAACGGCGAGGTCTACGGCTGGGAGAACGACGCCAGGTCGCTGGCGGCGGCCGGCCACGCCTTCCGCACGCGCTCGGACACCGAATTCATCCTGCATGCCTACGAGGCCTGGGGCATGGACATGCTGCCGAAGCTGCGCGGCATGTTCGCTATCGCGCTGCTCGACCTGCGCCGGCGCAAGCTCTTCGTCATCCGCGACCGCATGGGGCTGAAGCCGGTGGTCTGGCATCACGCGGCCGACGAGTTCGCCTTCGCCTCCACGGTGCGCGCGCTGCTTGCCTATCTGCCCGCCGGGCGCGCCGCCCTCGATCCGGACGGCCTCGACGCCTTCCTCGCCCACCGCTACATTCCCGCGCCGCTGACCGCGTTCCGCGAACTGCGCCGGCTGCCGAACGGCCATTACCTGGAGTTCGACCTGGCAACGCGCAGCCTGCGCCAGGTCGAATACTGGCGCCCGCAGCCCTCGGGGGCGGACTGGCGCGCCGCGCTGGACGAGTCGATCCGGCTGCGCACCGTGGCAGACCGCCCGGTCGGGCTGTTCCTGAGCGGCGGGATCGATTCCACCGTGATCGCCAGCCGGCTCGCCGCGCTCGGCTACAGGCAGATCCGCGCGTTCACCGCCGCCTTCCCCGGCAGCCGCTTCGACGAGAGCGCGGACGCCGCGCGCACCGCGGCCGCGATCGGGCTGCCGCACACCCCGGTCGAGGTGCCGGAATCGATCCGCGACGATTTCCCGCGCATCGTCGCCGACCTGGACGAACCGTTCGCCGACCCGTCCAGTTTCCCGCTCTGGTACCTTTCGCGCGAGACGACGAAGCAGGTCAAGGTGGTGCTCGGCGGCGACGGCGGCGACGAGCTGTTCGCCGGCTACAAGCGCTATGCCAAGCACCTGCGGTCGGCCTGGCGGCGAGGGCTGCGGCTGGGATCGAGCGGCTGGCGGGCGGACATCGAGCCGCCCAAGCTGGCGAAGCTGCTGGCGGAACTGGGCACGAGTTGGGAGGAGGCTTACAGCCTGCGCTTTTCCGGCATGCATCCGGGCTTGCGCCGGCTGCTTCAGCCGCAGCGGGCGCTGGCGCCGGCCGTGTTCTGGCGCAACATGCCGACCGAATCCCGCGGCGGATTGGAGACGCTGCTCGCGATCGACATGGCGAACTATCTGCCGGAATACATCCTGCGCAAGGGCGACCTGACCACCATGGCGCACGGGCTGGAACTCCGGGCGCCGCTGCTCGACCACCCGTTCTACCAGGCGGTGCTCTCTCTGCCGCCCGGCCAGCGCTTCACCCGCCCGGCCAAGCTCGCCTTGCAGGAAGTGTGCGCCCCCTGCCGCGAGTTGGACCTGTTCGCCAGGAAGAAGCGCGGCTTCAACCCGCCGCTCGCGCGCTGGCTGGGAACCGACCTGGCCGAGCGCTACGACGGCCTGGGCGCCAGGCTGGAGCGCGCGAGCGCGGGGCAGCTTTCCGGGCCGGCGGTGGACCGGGTCGCAGCCGCCTATCGCGCAGGCCGCGCGGGACTGGCGGAGAACGTGCTGCAACTGCTGATCCTGGACGAATCGCTGCGGCAGCTTGCCGAACTCGCATGAAGATCGCATTCATCGACGTCACCGCCACGGTGTCCTTCGGCGGGGTGCAGACCGCGGTGTGGCAGCTCGCCGCCGCGCTCGCCGACCTCGGCCACTCGCTCACGGTCTATGGCGGAACCGGCGACATCCGGCCCGACCTCGGCGGCCGTCCGATCGAGGTGCGGACCTTCCCGTTCACGCCTAGGGAGAAGGTGCTCGACCTGGGCAGCCGCTTCCGCCGCATCGTCGAGCGCTGGAGCTTCGCCCGCCACGCGCGGCCTGCGGTGGCCGCCGGCGACCACGACTGGATCGTGCTCACCAAGCCCTTCGATTTCTTCTGGCCGCGCCTGCTCGGCCGCACCTGCCGCAGCCGCTTCGCCTTCATGAGCGGCGGCACCGATTTTTTCGCCGGCGACCGCTGGCTGGCCGGCGGCATTTCCGCCTGGGTGGCATGCAGCCATTTCAATGCCTGGCAGATCCAGCACCACTACAAGCGCTTCCCGCGGGTGATCTACAACGGCGTGGATGTCGAGCACTTCGCGCCCGGCTCGGCCGATCCGGCCCTGCGCGCTTCGCTCGGCGCGGCGCCCGGCGAGGTGCTCTTCGCCTTCGCCGGCCGTCTGGTCGGCTGGAAGGGGCTGAAGGTGGCGGTCCGCGCGCTCGCGCGCCCCGAGTTGCGCGAACTGCCGGTCCGGCTGCTGCTGATCGGCGACGGCGACGACCTGCCCGGCCTGCAAAAGCTGGCCGGCGAACTCGGCGTCGGTTCCCGCCTGATCTTCCAGAAGCCGGTGCCGCACCGCGAACTGCCGCGCTATTACGCCAGCGCCGACGCCGGTGTATTCCCGAGCGTCGGCGACGAGGCCTTCGGCATCACCATCGCCGAGGCGATGTCCTGCGGCCTGCCGGCGGTGGCGAGCTACGTCGGCGGCATACCCGAGGTGGTCGGCAACGAAGGAAGCTGCGGCCTGCTCTGCGCGCCTGGCGACGCGGCGGCGCTGGCGGCCGGCATGGCCGCGCTGGCGGCGGACGCAGGGCTGCGGCGCAAGCTGGGCGAGGCCGCGCGCCGGCGGATCTGCGACAACTTCACCTGGCAGCACGCCGCGCAGCGGCTGCTCGCCGCCCTGGCGGAATGCGAATAGCGTATCCGGATCCGCACCCGGTCCCGGACTCGGCGCCGGAAGCGCTGCAGATCCTGCAGACCGCGGACGCGCTGGCCAGTCTCGGCCACGAGGTCTCCGTGATCACGCCGCGTCCGGAGGGCGATGCCGATCCGGCCGCCGTCCTCGGACGCCCAGCCTCTGACTCGTTGCGGCTGGTGCATGTGGCGGACCTGCGCAAGCGCTGGTGGATGCCCGGCCGTTCCAACAAGGGTTTCCAGATGCAGGCTGCGGCCTGGCTGCGGCGCAACCCGGTCGACGCGCTGCTGGTGCGCAACCTCAAGCTCGCCGACGCCCTGCTGGGCGACCCGGCCTGCCCGCCGCTGTTCTTCGAGACCCACGAGATTTTCGCGCAGACCTACCGGGAGGAGCATCCGCGGCCGGACCTGCGGCGGCGCCACAAGCTGCGGACGCTGGAGAGCCGTGAGGCGCGGGTGTACGGCCGCAGCCGCGGCCTGCTGGTGCTCACGGACTTGCTCGCGCAGGACGTGCGCAGCCACTACGCGACGGCCGTGCCGATCCATGTCGCCCCGGACGGCGTGGACCTGGCGAGCGCCGGCGCCGCGGCGGCGTCGGGCACGAGCGCGCCGAACAGCGTGCCGGTCGCGCTGTACCTGGGCAGCCTGCATCCCTGGAAGGGCGTCGACACCCTGGTTCGCGCCGCGGCGCTCGGCGGCACCTGGGATCTGCGGATCGCCGGCGGCGATGCCAGACGGATCGCCGAGCTTTCCGCGCTGGCGCGCAGCCTCGGCGTCGGCGACCGGGTGCGTCTGATCGGGCCGGTGGCCCCCGCGGAGCGCTTCGCCCTGATCGGCCGGGCGGACGTCTGCCTGCTGCCCCTGACCCGTACCAGCATCGCCTCGCGCTACACCTCGCCGCTCAAGCTGTTTGAGTACATGGCGATGGGCAGACCGATCGTGGTCGCCGATCTGCCCTCGATCCGCGAGGTGGTCCGCGACGGCGAGCACGCCCTGCTGGTGCCGCCGGAGGATCCCGCGGCGATCGCCGCGGCCGTCGCCCGGCTGGCCGCGGACCCTGCGCTGCGCGAACGGCTGGGCCGCGCTGCGGCGGCGCTCGCGCCCTCGTACTCGTGGGAACGGCGCGCCGAACGGATCGCGGCGTTCATGGCGGCCGAACTGGCGGCTCCGGCCGCACCCGTCCGGGGAACGTGAGGATGCTCGACCCGAAGAAGATTCTCGTGGTCCGCCGGGACAACATCGGCGACCTGGTGTGCACGACGCCGCTGCTGCGCGCGCTGCGCCTGCGCTTCCCCGCTGCGCGCATCGACGTGCTGGTCAACAGCTATTGCGCGCCGGTGCTCGAAGGCAATCCGAACGTGGATCGGCTCTGGCAATACACCAAGGCGCACCATCGCGAGGCGGGCGAGAGCTGGCTGGCTGTGCATGCGCGCCGGCTGACCGAGGTCGTGCGCCTGCGCCGCGAACGTTACGACCTGGCGGTGCTCGCCAAACCGGAATGCCTGCCGCGTCCGCTGCAGTGGGCGCGCCTGGCGGGCGCGCGGCGCGTGCTCGGCTTCGTGGACCCGGGCAATCCGCTCGGCCGTCATATCGACCTGCAGGTGCCGCTCGATCGATCGACCGAGGAACACGTGGTCGCGGCGAGCCACAGGCTGCTTCGGCCGCTGGGTATCGCGGGGGAGCCCGGGCCGCTGGAGATCCATCCGCGCGCGGATCGTGCCGGCGAGGTGCGCAGCGCTCTGGCGGAACGCGCCATGGGCGGGTGCGCGCCGCTGGTCGGCTTGCACATCAGCGCGCGCAAGGAACGGCAGCGCTGGCCCGCCGAATCGTTTGCAGAACTGGCACACCGCATCCGGGCCCGCTTCCCGGAAGCCGGCTTCGTGCTGCTCTGGTCGCCGGGCGACGAGGCCAACCCGCGCCACCCCGGCGACGACGCCAAGGCACGCGACGTGCAGCGGGCCGCCGAGGGACTGCCGCTGCTCGCCTGGCCGACCGAAACGCTGGACCGCCTGATCGCCGGGCTGTCGGTGCTCGACTGCCTGGTCTGCAGCGACGGCGGGGCGATGCATATCGCCGCGGCGCTAGCCAAGCCGATCGTCTGCTTCTTCGGCAACAGCAGCGCCGCGGTCTGGCATCCCTGGGGCGTGCCCCACGAACTCCTGCAGCCCGCGAGCAGGACCGTGGCGGACATCGCGCCCGCCGAAGCGGAACAGGCGTTCGCGCGGCTGCTGGAGCGTAGGGTCTAGCCGCTCCCCTCGCCCGGTTTGGCGGACCGGTCGGACCCGTCCCTGGATGCAGCCACGAACAGCGACAGGGCCAGGGCGAGGCCGATGAACAGCGCGAGCGGCGCCCAGCGTACCGACTCCACGAAGCCGCGTACCACGTAGAAGCTGACGAAGGCATTCATCGCGGCGAGCGCGAACAGGCGCTCGGCCGGATTGGCCGCCGTGCGGAAAGCACGCAGGCAGATCCAAAGCACCACGCCGTAGATCGCCAGCAGCAGCGCCATCGCCGGATAGCCGCCGGCGAACGCGATCTCCAGATAGTTGCTGTGGGGTCCGGCGGACTTCCGGATCTCCCACTCGGGATTGGCGTCCACCCTGCGGTTGAATTCCTCGTGGAAAAGCGGTCGTCCGAAGCCGTAGCCGGTCCACGGTCGATCGTTGGCCATTTCGACCGCCGGTCCCCAGGTGCCGCCGATGCGGTAGCTGGAGTCGATGCCGCGCTCGAACCGCGCCTTGACGGCCGCTTCGGGCATCACCAGGTAGGCGACGCCGGCGACCATGAGCACGGCCCCCGCGATGGCGACGATGGCACGCCAGTTCGCCGCAAACACCAGCCATACGCCCAAGCCTGCGGCGAAGCCGAGCCAGCCGCCGCGCGCGCCCGCAGCCACCATCATGAAAACCTGGACGATGAACACGAGATACCAGGCCACGCGTGCGCGCCCGTTCGCCAGAACCGCCATGAGCAGGGCGAAGGGCGAGAACAACTGCAGGGGATAGGACCAGTCCCGGTGGCCGATGTAGAGGTCGCGGGCAGGAACCAGCCCTTGGAACTCCATCGCGTACTGCAGCGCATTCAAAGCGACCGCGACAAGGCCGGCCAGTGCCAGAACGACGCCGAGCCGCCGCCGGCTCGCGACCTGCGCTCCGGCATGCACCAGCAGCGGAATGACCAGCACGTAGTCGTCGAAGGTCTTGAGCAGGGTCTTGCGCGTGAGCGCCGGGTCGAGAGACCAGGCGGTACCGATCAGCAGCCATCCGACCAGGGCGATCAGCAGCCACAGCAGCGGCTCGCGGAACGCGCGGGACAGCCAGGGCTTGGCGCAGCCGAACAGCCAGGCCAGGAAGCCGACCCACAGGGCGATCCGCTGCAGCGCGGTGGTGCCCGGCGCGAACACGGTCAGCAGATAGATGTAGAGCCCGGCCTCGGCAACCACCGGAGACCACGTCCTGAATCTGGATGTCATCGCGGTCATGGAAAGCGTCGGATCACGGCACGCATGGCGATCGCGCCTGCGCCCGGGCGGTCAATGCGCCTCGTCCCAGTTCGCCCCGGCGCCGACCTCGACCAGCAGTGGAACGGCCAGCTCGGCCACGCCGGTCATCAGCCCGGGCAGTTCCGCGCGTACCCGCTCCAGTTCGGCCTCCGGCACCTCCAGCACCAGCTCGTCGTGCACTTGAAGCACCAGGCGGGTCGCCAGCGCCTGTTCGCGCAGCCAGCGGTGGACCGCGATCATCGCCAGCTTGATCAGGTCCGCCGCCGTGCCCTGCATCGGCGCGTTGATCGCGGCGCGCTCGGCGGCCTGGCGGCGGGCGTTGTTGCCGCCGCGGATCTCGGGCAGCCAGAGCCGGCGGCCGAACACGGTCTCGACGTAACCGCGCTCGCGGGCGGCCTGCCGGGTCGCCTCCATGTAGCGTGCCACGCCGGGATAGCGGGCGAAGTAGCGGTCGATGTAGGCCTGCGCGGCGCCGCGCTCCAGGTTCAGCTCGCGCGCCACGCCGAAGGCCGACATGCCGTAGATCAGGCCGAAGTTGATCACCTTGGCATAGCGCCGCTGCTCCGGCAGGATCTCCGCCGGCGGCACGCCGAAGATCTCGGCGGCGGTGGCGCGGTGGATGTCCTCGCAGCGGGCGAAGGCATCGAGCAGCCGCTCGTCGCCCGACAGGTGGGCCATGATCCGCAGCTCGATCTGCGAGTAGTCCGCCGAGACGATCCGGTGCCCGGGCGGCGCGACGAAGGCGCAGCGGATGCGCCGGCCCTCCGGCGTGCGGATCGGGATGTTCTGCAGGTTGGGATCCGAGCTGGCCAGCCGGCCGGTCACCGCGGTCGCCTGCGAGAAGCTGGTATGCACGCGGCCGGTGCGCGGGTTGACCATGCGCGGCAGCTTGTCGGTGTAGGTGCTCTTCAGCTTGGCGAACTGGCGGTAGTCCAGGATCAGCCTGGGCAGCGGGTAGTCGAGCGCAAGCTGCGCCAGGACCTCCTCGTCGGTGGACGGCACGCCCGAAGGCGTCTTCTTGATGACAGGCAGCTTCTGGCGCTCGAACAGGATCTCCTGGATCTGCTTCGGCGAATTGATGTTGAACGGCTGGCCGGCCGCCTGGTGCGCCTGCCGCTCGATCTCCACCATGCGCGTACCCAGCTCGTGGCTCTGCTGCGCGAGCAGCCCCGCGTCGAGCAGCACGCCCTGACGCTCCATGGCGAACAGCACCGGCATCACGCGCATCTCGATGTCGCGGTAGAGACGGTCCAGGGCCGGCAGCGCCCCGATCTGCGGGTACAGGCACTCATGCAGGCGCAGCGCGATGTCCGCGTCCTCGGCGGCGTATTCCGCGGCCCGGCCGATCTCTACCTGATCGAAGCCGATGCGCGAGGCGCCCTTGCCGGTCACCTCGTCGTAGCTGATCGTGCGCAGTCCGAGGTGGCGCTGGGCGAGCGCGTCGAGGTCGTGGGTCTTGTCGCTTTCGAGCACGTACGACTGGAGCAGCGTGTCGTGCGCCACCCCGGCGAGCGCGATGCCGTGGTTGGCGAACACGTGCATGTCGTATTTGAGGTGCTGTCCGACCTTGGCCGCCGCGTCGGACTCCAGCCAGGGCCGCAGCGCGGCCAGGACCTCGTCGAGCGGAAGCTGGGCCGGCGCGCCGGTGCCGCAGTGACCGACTGGCAGGTAGGCGGCCTCGCCGGGCGCGACCGCGAAGGACATACCGACCAGCCGCGCCTGCAGCGGGTCCAGGCTGGTGGTCTCGGTGTCCAGCGACACCAGGGGCGCGGCGCGGATGCGTTCCAGCCAGCGTTGCAGGTGACCTGCGTCGAGGATGGTCTCGTAGGCGGCGCGATGCGCGCCGGCCTCGGCCTGCGGAACCGGGTCGACCGCCTGCGTCGCCGGGGCCGGGTCGGCGGCCGCCGCGTCCCGCAGCTCGCGCAGCCAGGTCCTGAATTCGAGCCGCCCGTACAGCTCGATCAGCCGTTCGCGCTGCGGCGGCTGCGGCGCCAGGTCGGCCGGGGCGACCGGCAGCGCCAGGTCCGCGGCCACGGTGAGCAACCTGCGCCCGAGCGGCAGGAAACCGCGCGCGCGGCGCAGG
>DATMWM010000240.1:0-2051 GCA_035562535.1 Rhodocyclaceae bacterium
CTCGACGCGGGCGTCCGCTTCCTCGCGCCGCTGTCCCGACAGCCGCGCCTGCGCCGCCAGCGCACGCTCGACTCCCTTGACGCCGTCGCGCGCCTCCAGGGCGTGGCCGGCCACCCCGGGCAGGAGGAACTGCTCGCGAAACCGCGAGAGCGGGTAGAAATCCGCCGTCTGCCCCGTGCCGCGATTGACGATCCATCCGGCCAGATCTTCGGCGCCGACGCCGGATTCGAAGTAGCCGCCGTCGGAAACCGCGATCCACCTGCGCTCGGCAGGCTGCAGGAAATAGCTCATCACCGTGGCGCCGTCGGCCCAGCGGATCGCGCGCAGGAACCCGTCCTCGGTGGCTGCCAGCACCAGTCCGGCCGCCTCGATCAGGTGTACCGCCGAGATGTCGCCCGCCAGCGGGCGCATCCAGACCGCCTTGCCGTCCGCCGAGACCCGGCGCAGGCGCCCGAGGCTGGAGCCGTAGACCAGGCCGGGCTCCGCGGAATGCACCGCGATGGACAACGCCGTCTCCCGTCCATGGTGCCGCGGGAGCGGGTTGCCGTTTACCGTACCCTTGTAGCTATCCTTCCAGGCCAGCACCTGAACGCCCGGCCGCGAAGTCATCGGCTCGACCCATTCAGTCGCCAGGTTGGCCATGCGCTCGAAGCGCGGCTCGTAGAGGTTGAAGGCGATCTCCCCGTCCTTCGCGTCCCGCGGCAGGGGCATCGCCACCCAGCGCCCGTCGGTCGAGACCTTCAACCGTTCGGGCGAACCGCGCAGCCAGGGCGAGCGGGCCGCCTGCCGCCAAAGCGGCTTGAAGTCGGGCCCGATCGCCGCGACCGCGCCCTCCTGGGACACATACACCAGCGTTCCGTCGCGCAGCACGGCGAAGTCGGCCACCCTCGCGTCCGGGATGACCAGCTCGTCGTAGTGACGCAGGCTGCGGTCGCGGTAGCGCCGCAGCCTGCCGGTCTCGGCGGCGCGCCCCCAGGAGGCCGCATAGACGCGGGCGCCGTCGGACGATTCGCGCACGGCGGCGAAGCCCTCGGCCGACGGCGCGCGGGTGCTTCCGCCCGGACGCGCCGCGTCGGCGAGATCCTCGCCCGCGAGATAGCCGTGACCGCCGACGTAGAGGCGGGTCTCGTCGGCCGACCAGGCGGCGCGCATGGCGCCGCGAACGCCGAAGGACCGCTGCGCCACCCGCTGGAAGGTCTTGCCCGAGGGCCGGTAGAGGAAGGCCTCGCTGTCGATGGTGCCGTTGTTGGTGACCGCCACGAACGCGCCGTCGCGGCGGAACTCGATCGCATCCACCCGGCCCCGGATGTCCCGGTCGTCGAATACCCGGTTCCAGGTCGCCGTCTCGAACACGTGTACGCGGCTCGGCCCCTCGTGGCCGTCCATGCCCACCGCCAGCAGCCCGCCGTCCTTAGACCAGGCCACCGTGCGCGCACTCAGGTTGAAGCCGCCCAAGGTACGCTCGATGCGCCCGTCCGCGAGCGACACCACCAGTACCGCCTTGCCCTTGCCGAAGCCGGACAGGCCGCCGCCGACCGCGAGCCGCTCCCCGTCCGGCGACAGGGCCAGTGCGGTGACCCTGCCGTCGCCGGCGTCGCGCACCGGCAGGAAGAAGCGGCGCAGTTCCTGCCCGGTCCCCGCATCCCAGACGCGGATGGTCTTGTCGAATCCCGCAGTGACGACCCGGCGCTCGTCCGGGGTGACCGCCACGCGCAGCACGAATCCCGCGTGCCAAGGAGTGTTCAAGGCGAACACCGGCTCCGCGGAAAGCGCCTGCGCCAGCGCCGGGACCATGCCGGCCAGCGCCGCCGGCCGGGAGGAGGCGCCATGATGGGCGGATCGGGAACGTGTCGCGGCTTTCTGCGGGCGCTGATTGGCGCCGCGGCGCTGGCCGGCATGGTCCCGGCCCTGGCGCAGGAGCTATCCGCGGGGCCGGTGTTCGCCCTGAATACCCCCTGGCACGCGGGATTCGTGCTGCGCGTGGCGGTCACCCCGGACGAGCGCCGGGTCGTCACTGCGGGATTCGACAAGACCATCCGCGTCTGGGATGC
>DATMWM010000241.1:0-8431 GCA_035562535.1 Rhodocyclaceae bacterium
CCGGCGCTGCGCACCTTCTTCCGCATCTCGGAAGCCTGGCGGCTCTCGGCGACCGAACAGATGACACTGCTCGGGGCTTCGCGCTCGACCTACTTCAAGTGGCGCAAGGCGCCGGACGCCGCGGCGCTGCCGCGCGACACGCTGGAGCGCATCTCCTACGTGCTCGGCATCTACAAGGCGCTGCAGATCCTGCTGCCCGGCCCGGAGCAGGCCGACGGCTGGGTGCGCCGGCCGAACCGGGCGCCGCTGTTCGCCGGGCGCAGCGCGCTGGAGCGGATGCTCTCGGGCAACGTCGCCGACCTCTACGTGGTGCGCCAGTACCTGGACGCCCAGCGGGGCGGCTGGGCGTGAGGCCCGCCGTCATCCCGGTCTCGGCGGTAGCCTGGCGGCCGAGCCACCGCATCATCCCGAGCCGCTACCCGACGCTGCAGCTATTCGAGCGGGTGGCCGACCCGGCCGACCTGGAAGCGGTCTTCATGGTCGAGGCGCTAACCAACGACCGGCTGCGCGAGGAGATTGGCGAGTTGTCCCGGGTGGCGCCCGAGGACCGGATCAGCGGACCGGGGACCGGCTTCATCATGTCCGCCTTCACCCGCCTCAACCCGGACGGCAGCCGGTTCTCGGACGGCAGCCACGGCGTGTATTACTGCGCCGCCGACCAGGCCACGGCGATCGCCGAGACGGTGCACCACCGCCAGCGCTTCCTCGCCGCCACCACCGAGCCGCCCTGCGAACTGGACATGCGGGTGATCCAGGCCGATCTGGCCGCCGATCTGCACGACCTGCGCGACCTGCACGTACTCGGCGAGCCGGCCCGCGCCCTGCTCGACCCGGACGACTACGGCCCCGGCCAGCGGCTCGGCCGGGAACTCAGGGCGGCGAATGCCTGGGGCATCGTCTATCCGAGCGTCCGGCGTCCCGGCGGCGAATGCGCCGCGGTGTTCCGCCCGCGCGCCCTGTCGCCGGCGCGCACCGGCCGGCACCTGTGCTACGTCTGGGACGGCGCGCGCATCGCCGCGGTCTACGAGAAGCGCCGGGTGCGCTGGGCGGGGTAGGCGAGCGTCCCGGGCGGCCCCTGACGAAGCCGCGCATGGCCACGGGCCCGCCCGCTTCAGCGGGCTGCGCGCAGCTTCGCGGATCCCGCGGCCTGCCCGGCGAGCCTGCCCCCCGCCTTCTCCACCAGGGAGTCGAGCGCGTCGCCGAGCGTGGGACGCTGCTCGCGGTAGTACAAGCCCAGGGCCGGCGGGTCGCTTTGCATCGCCTGGCGCATCGCCGCCATCGGGTCCGAAGGGTCATGGTCGGCAGGCAGATCGTGCACCGCCAGGTCCAGGTTTCGATAGGTGCGGGCAGTCTTGTCGAAGGTGACGCAGGGCGACAGGATGTGCAGGTAGGCGAACCCGCGGTGCGCGACCGCCTCGACGATCAGCCGCTGCAGCTGGTCCGGGCGGCCGGCGTAGCCCTGGGCCACCCAGCTCGCGCCGTAGGCGAGCATCATCAGCAGCGGATTGACCGGGCGGTCGGTGTTGTCGTACGGGCTGGTCGAGGTGTGGAAGCCGGTCACCGATGTCGGCGAGGTCTGGCCCTTGGTCAGGCCGTAGATGCCGTTGTCGAGCAGCAGGTAGGTGATGTCGACATTGCGCCGCGCGGCGTGCGGCAGGTGCCCGCCGCCGATGGCGAAGCCGTCGCCGTCGCCGCCCACCGCGATGACCGTGAGCGCCTCGTTCGCCGTCTTGACGCCGGTGGCCACCGGCAGCGCCCGGCCGTGCAGGGTGTGGAAGCCGTAGCTGTTCACGAAGAACGGGAAGCGCGAGGAACAGCCGATTCCGGAAACGACCACGGCATCCTCGTTGGCGATGCCGAGTTCGCCCAGCGCCGCGGTGACCCCGTCCACCACCGAGAAGTAGCCGCAGCCGGGGCACCAGGACGGCAGGGTCTTGGAGCGGAAGGCGAGCCGTCCGCTGGCCTGCACCTGGCGCAGCTTTTCTTCCAGATAGACCGGCTTCGCGGGCATGTTCATGGCATGGTCTCCTCGTACTTCCGGCGGATCAGGCGGCCCGCCGGACCCCGGGCGTGCGGCCCGCCAGGCGTCGGATCTCGTCCAGGATTTCCGCGACCTGCATCGGCGCCCCGGTCGCGCGGGCGAGCCGGGTCACCGGCCGCGCCACCTGGCTCTGCACCAGGGAGGCGAACTGGCCCTGGTAGTTGAGTTCGGGCACCAGAACCTGGCCGCAGTCCGCCATGTAGGCCGTCACCGCCTCGGTCGGGAAGGGCCACAGCATCACCACCTTCATCGCCGCGCAGCGTATGCCCTCGGCCTGGGCCAGGAACATCGCTTCGAGGCATTCGCCGAAGGTCGAACCCCAGGCCAGCAGGCCCACTTCCACCGGCCCCTCGTCGCCGAAACGCTTGACGGTGGTGAAGTCGGGGTGCCGCAGCGCCGCCTCCAGCTTTTCGTGGCGCTTGCGGCTCATCGCCGAATGCATGTCGCCGGCATCGCTCGGCCGGCCCAGCTCGTTGTGCTCCAGGCCGGTGGCCACGTGCATCCCGTCCGGCTCGCCGGGCAGCGCGCGCGGGCTGACCGAGTCGCCGCCCAGGGCGTAGCGCTTGTAGCCGGGTCCCAGGGCGTTCTTCTCCGGCCGGCGGTTCATGTCCGGCGCGAAGGGCGGGCGCGTCGGGAACACCACCGTCTCGTAGCGGTTCGAGAGGTACAGGTCGAGCAGCACGATCACCGGCGTCTGGTAGGCCTCGGCCATCTCGAAGGCCTTGCCGGCGCAGCGGTAGCACCCCTCGACGTTGGTCGGCGCGATGACGATGCGCGGCGCATCGCCGTGGCCGCCATAGACAGCGATGTTCAGGTCCGACTGCTCGGTCTTGGTCGGCATACCCGTGGAGGGACCGCCGCGCTGGGACACGAACACCACCGACGGCACCTCGGCGATCACGCCCAGGCCGATCATCTCGGACATCAGCGCCAGCCCCGGCCCCGAGGTGGCGGTGGCGGCGCGCGCGCCGGCGAAGCCCGCGCCGATCGTGGCCGAGATCGCGGCGATCTCGTCCTCCGTCTGGAGCAGCCTGGCGCCGTGCTTCGGCATCTCGGCCGCCAGCTTTTCCATGATCGAGGTCGCCGGCGTGATCGGATAGCCGAAGTAGTTGGCGATGCCCGCCTCCAGGCAGCCGCGCACCACCGCCGCGTTGCCGTTGATCATCGCCACCGTGCCGCCGGGAACGAGCGTCGCGGCGGGCGGACCGAAGCTCACGTCGTCGAGCTTGAAGCAGGCGGCGCCCGCCTCGTAACCGGCCTGCATCGCCTTGACGTTGGCCTCCGCGGCATCGGCCTTGCGCCCGAACTTCGCGGCGATGGCGCGCCGGAAGGATTCCATCGGCAGCCCGTAGAGGCCGGCCAGAAAGCCCAATGCGACGATATTCCGGGAACGGTTCGCGCCGGTCGCCTTCTCCGAGACCTCGCGGAACGGAACAGGGTAGGGCAGGTGGCCGGGCGCCAGATGAGCGCTGATGTGCCCGCCCTCGGGGATGTCTACGATCGAGCTGCGCTCGTAGATCACCGCGCCGTAGTCGCGCACTTCCCCGACATGCGCAATGGCATGGCTGTCGTTGAGCGAGACCATCACGTCCGCCCGGCTCTTGAGCGAATAGGCCTGCTGCGTGCTGATGCGCAGCCGCGCGATGCACTTGCCGAAACCGCGGATCTCTGAAGGGTAGACATCGAAGCAGATGACGCGGTAGCCGATCTCGGCCATCACGTTGCGTAGGATCTCTCCGGCGGCGATGGTGCCGTCGCCCGCCGAGCCGCAGATGGAGACCTGGATGTCGGTGCCGTTCATTCGCGCCTCACTGGTACTCCCAGAACGGCGAGCGGATCGTGCCGTCCTGCCCGATTTCCAGGTGCTCGTCCTGCGCCGAATGGAACGCCTCGTCGGCGCCGGTCATGTTGCGTGCCGCCAGTTCCCCCATGGCGCGCACGTTCTTCCAGCCGTAGTAGAAGCGGTAGCGGTGCTCCTCGTCGGACCAGATCTGGCACACGTCGCCGGCGGCGTAGATGCGCTCGTCGGTGGTGCGCAGGGCCTTGTTCACCAGCAGGCCGCGCTCGATGTCCACCCCGGCGCGAACCATGAATTCCACGGAAGGAACCAGGCCGAAGAAGGGCATCACCACGTCGCCGTGGACCTCTCTGCCGTCGCGCATGCGCACGCGGCGCGCCGCCAGCCCGGACGCGCCCTGCTCCAGCGCAGCGACGCCGCCGCAGGCCAGGCAGTCGATCACCTCGATGCCGACGCCGCGCAGCGAGTCGAGCAGCCGGACCCGCTGATCGCCCTCCACCTCGTGCGGCCAGAAGGTCTGCTCGCCCGCCACGAGGGTGACGCGGTAGCCTGTGGCGATCAGCGTGCGCGCGAGGTCGAGGCCGATCATGTCGCCGCCCAGCATCAGCACGTGGCCGCCCTCCGGCAGCGCCCGCGCCACGGCGACCGCCTCCTCGAAGCTGCCGAAGCCGTGCATCAGGTGGCGGTAGTCGGTCAGCTCCGCCGGCAGATGGCTGTGCCCGCCCGAGGCCACCAGCAGCGTGTCGAAGGGAACTACCTCGTTGTGGGCCAGGGTGACGACCCGCCGCCGCACGTCCACGCTCGCCACCTGGCAGGCTCTGCGCAGTCCGATGCGCTGTTCGGTGTAGAACGCGGGCGGGTGCACCAGGAAGTGCCGCCAGTCGCGCTCGCCGCGGAACACCCGGGGCAGATCGTAACGGTTGTAGAAGGGCAGGTTGGACAGCGTGATCATGGTGACGCGGCTGCCGGGATCGCGGCTGCGCAGCGTTTCGGCCGCCTGGCTGCCGGCCACCCCGCTGCCGATGACGATGTGATGACGTGCGGCGCTCATGATGTCGTTTCCGGCCGGCTAGACGTCGACGTCGACCAGTTCGCAGCGCGAGATCGAGATGCAATGCACCGGACAGGCCGCCACGCAGGCGCCGCAGCGGATGCACTCGCGGTTGTCGATCCAGATCGCGCCCACCTGGTTCCACTCCCTGGTCTCGATCAGCTGGCTGCAGCCGCCGTCGTCGGCCATCTCCACGCCCTTGACCAGCTTGATGCAGTTGCGTGGCGCCACCTCGATGCAGGCGCGGCAGAAGATGCAGCGGTCCACATCGATCTGGTAGCGCAGGTTGCAGAGGTAGCAGCGCTTCGCCTCCTCGATCGCAGTGGCCTCGTCCATGCCGGTTTCCGCCTCGCGGGTGAGGCTGCGCACGCGCTCTGCCAGCGGCGCCGTCGGCATGGCTTGGCGCGGGATGAAATCGAAGGTCCTCTCGCGCAGGGGGGCGGCCACCGGAGCGATGCGCACCATGGCGCGGCGGCGCGTCCAGCCCATGACCCAGGCGTCGATCTTGAGCGCGATCTCGCGGCCGTGGCCGATCGCCTCCACCGCGGTCAGCGCCCCGCGCACGTAGTCGCCTGCGGCGAACAGCCCGGACAGCGAAGTCATGCCGTTGTCGGCCACCCGCAGCTCGCCGCCGCGGGCCAGGTCCGGCCTGACGTCCAGGAAGTCGTGCACCGAACGCTGGCCGATGGCGACGATCAGCGTGTCGCAGGGCTCGAAGAACTCGGAGCCCTCGATCGGGATCGCCAGCCGCCGCCCGTTCGGCCGCCAGCCGCCGAGGCGGTTCTGGATGAACTCGACGCCGGCGAGCCGCCCGTTGTCGTCGCGGCGCAAGCCGACGGGCGTGCGCAGGCCCTTGATGCGGATGCCCTCGCGCTTGGCCTCGAACAGTTCCTCCCGCGCCACCGGGATGTAGTCCTCGCCGGTGCGCAGATGGATCGTCACCTCCGCTGCGCCCAGCCGCACCGCCACCCGCGCGCAGTCCAGCGCGGTGAAGCCGGCGCCGACGATGGCCACGCGCCGGCCCACGCGCTTGCGTTCCCCCCGGTGCATCTGCATCAGGAAGTCCAGGCCGTACTCGAAGTCCGCGACCTCCCGTGCCGGATCCCGCGTCTCCCACTCGCCCATGAGCGGCAGGGGCAGCGGCGCCATGCAGCCGGTGGCGAGCAGCACCGCGTCGTAGTCGCGCAGCAGCGTGGACACCCGGATCTCGCCGGGCCCGGACCCCACTGCGACGCCGGTGCGAAGCTGCACGCCCAGGCGCAGCGCATTGTGCAGCTCCACGTCCAGGACGTCGCGCGGCAGCCGGAACTCGGGGATGCCGTAGCGCAGCATGCCGCCGGCGCGCTCCTCGCGCTCGAAGATCACCACGTCGTGTCCGAACAGCGACAGGTCGTGCGCCGCCGCCACGCCGGCCGGACCGGCGCCGACGATGGCGACGCGTTTTCCGGTCGGGGCGTAGAGGCGCTCGGTGATGCGGTGGCCGGAATCCTTCATGTCCGCGGCCACGCGCTTCAGGTGGCAGATCGCCACCGGCTCGCCGTTGCCCGGCCAGCCGTGGCGGCACGCCTCCTCGCAGGGGCGCGAGCAGATGCGCCCGAGCACGCCGGGCAGCACGTTGGCGCAGCGGTTGACTTCATAGGAATGGCCGTAGCGCCCTTCGACGATGTCGCGGATGTAGGCGGGCACGTTCGTGCCCGCCGGGCACGCCGTCTGGCAGGGCACGTTCTGCTTCACCCAGCTGATGTCGCGCAGGTCCTCCGAACAGTAGCTGCGCGCCTCGCCGGGCATGGCATCCCGAGGCGATCGATCCTGCAAGTCGTCCCGCATGGTCCCCTCCGCACGCCGGTCCGGCCGCAAGCGCCCTCCGGCCCGCCCCGCGGCGGGCGGTCGCACCGGGCGGGGTGGCCCGAATTTAGCCGCTGTCGGAACCGGCGCTTTGACTCAAGTCAATGGCCGGCGCGAGCAGGCGGCGGCGGGCGCAGGGTAGACTTGTCGTTTTGCCGAGAATCGCAGCCGACCGCCTCCGCGCGGACGTCCGCGAACCTTTCCGTGAATGCGGGGACGCCGCTCGCGAATCGAACCATGCCGGCCCGATCATGAGAAACGACACGCCCTCCGGCGCCATCGTCATACGTGGCGCGCGCCAGAACAACCTCAAGAACCTCGATCTGGAGATCCCGCTGAACCGGCTGGTGGTGGTCACCGGCGTCTCGGGTTCGGGCAAGTCCTCGCTGGTGTTCGACACGCTCTACGCCGAGGGCCAGCGGCGCTACGTCGAGACCTTCTCGCCCTACGCGCGCCAGTTCCTCGACCGCCAGGACCGCCCCCAGGTCGACCGCATCGAGGGCATTCCGCCGGCGATCGCGATCGACCAGACCAACCCGGTGCGCACCTCGCGCTCGACGGTCGGCACGATGACCGAGCTGAACGACCATCTCAAGCTGCTCTACGCCCGGGCAGCGCGGCTCGCCTGCCGCGGCTGCGGCGCGCCGGTGCGCCGCGACACGCCGCAGTCGATCCACGAGGAACTGGCGCTGCGCGCGCAGGCCGCCGGCGACCCCCGGCTGATCGTCGCCTTCCCGGTGAGCGTGCCGCACAACTTCAGCGAGCCGGAGGTGCTGAAACTCCTCGAAGCGCAGGGCTACACGCGCATCCACAGGCGCGAAGGCGACACGCTGGAAGTGGTACAGGACCGCTTCCGCATGTCATCGGCCGAGCCCGCCCGGGTGGTCGAGGCGCTGGAAGCCGCGCTGCGCGTGGGCAACGGCCGGGTCAGCGTGTTCGCCGTGCCGGAAAGCGGGGACGCGGAAGGCGGCGAGGTCTGGCGCTTCTCGGCCGACCTGCATTGCGCCGACTGCGACATCCATTACGCCGAGCCGACGCCGAGCGCCTTCTCCTTCAATTCGCCGATCGGCGCCTGCGAAACCTGCCGCGGCTTCGGCCGCAGCATCGGCATCGACTACGGGCTGGTGGTGCCGGACGAGGGCAAGACGCTGCGCGAGGGCGCGGTCAAGCCCTGGCAGACCGAGAGCTACCGCGAGTGCCAGACCGACATGGAGGCCTGGGCGAAGAAACGCGGCATCCCGCTCGACCGGCCCTGGCGCGAGCTGACGCAGGAGCAACGCAAGTGGGTCCTCGAAGGCGAGGGCGACTGGGAAGACGGCCTGTGGTACGGCGCCCGGCGCTTCTTCGACTGGCTGGAGACCAAGAGCTACAAGATGCACATCCGCGTGCTGCTCTCGCGCTACCGCGCCTACACGCCCTGCGCGGCCTGCGAGGGGGCGCGGCTCAAACCGGAATCGCTGCTCTGGCGCCTGGGCAGCCGCGAGGACGCGGACGCAGTGCTGCCCGCATCGCGGCGCTTCCGCCCGAAGGACGCGCGCTGGAAGCCCGGCGTGATCGAGTCGCTGCCCGGCCTGACCATCCACGACCTGATGCTGCTGCCGATCGAGCGCGCGCGCGATTTCCTCGGCCGCCTGCGCCTGCCCGCCCCGCTCGACCAGGCGACCGACCTGCTGCTCGCCGAGATCCGCGCCCGGCT
>DATMWM010000242.1:0-4728 GCA_035562535.1 Rhodocyclaceae bacterium
GCCTGGGCGTTGTAGACCTGCCTGAGGATCCGGGAGATATCCAGCATGACGCCCTGGAACCTCCGGGACATGTGGTTGAGCGCTCGTTCCGTGTAGACCACGGAATACTCGAGCAGCCCCTCGGGATCGACCGCGGACGACATGTTCGGCACGTTGAGCTCCGGAAAAAGTGATGAATATAGCCGTTGCCGGCCGAACCGGCACGATGCGCCGCGGGGGACTTGCGTCCGCCCGGCGGCCGGGCGATGATGCGCGCGCTGGCGCGCCTCCCGGACGTTTCACGGACCGTCCGGACCGCCGGCCGCACCGCAAACGCCTTCAGAACCGGAAAGTTCCCTCATGCCTATCTTCGAATACGCCTGCGCCGCCTGCGGTAACGAGTTCGAAACCCTGGTCCGCGGATCCTCGCCCGCGGTCGAATGTCCGAACTGCCACGGCACCGACCTGCGCAAGAAGCTTTCCGCCTTCGCGTCGCCGTCGGGCGCCTCGGCCGGCCGCGCCGACCTGCCCGGCCCCTGCCAGACCTGCGGCAACGCCGACGGCCCGGGTTCCTGCGCGCTGCGCTGACCAGCACTCGCGGCCGGCGTCGGTGCGCCGGTTCTGCGGCGCCGGGCGCCTACCAGTAGCTCTCGACCGAGATGTGTCCCGGGGCCTTGCGCAGGTGCTTGCGCAGCCCGCGCGTCTGCAGCGCTGCGGTGACGTCGCGCAGCATGTCCGGATTGCCGCAGAGCATGAAGTGGCTGGCGTCCGGTGAAATGGCGATGCCGGCGCGGCGTTCCAGCGATCCGTCGGCGATGGCCGCCGGCACGCGGCCGGGCAGGGCGAAATCGGTGCGCTCCCGGCTGACGAATGGCACGAACACGAAACGGCCCGAATGCGCCGCGGCGATGGCGCGTATCTCCTCGCCGTAGAGCAGATCGGCGGCGCGGCGCATCGCGTGGACCAGAACCACGCGTTCGAAGCGGCTCCACAGGTCCTCGCTGCGCAGAATGGCCATGAACGGGCCGATTCCGGTACCGCTCGCCACCATCCACAGATGCCGGGCGGCAGGCACCTCCTCAAGCGTCAGGAAGCCGGCGGCCCGCGGGGCCACCAGCACCGCGTCCCCTGCACGAAGCGCAGCCAGGCGACCGGACAGCGGGCCGCCCGGGACGACGCTGAAACAGAAGTCCAGCGGCTGCAAATGCGGCGGATTGACCAGCGAATACGGCCTGCCGATCACCTCGCCGTCGATCTCCAGCCCGAGCTTGACGAATTGGCCGGCACGATAGGGTTCGACCGGCGCGTTCACCTGCAAGGACACCAGGCCGTCCGCCCAGCCGCGCCGATCCACCACCGTTCCCTCCAGCCACTGCGACATCGCCTTCTCCGCTCCTGCCTTTACGACCTGCAGGCGCGTCGGGGGTTCCGGTGCCGGCGTCAGAGCTGGATCTTGCCTATCGCCGAGCCCGGCAGCGGGCTGAAGGCGGCGCGGATCTCGTACTCCAGCGCACTCGTTCGGCCGCCGGGATCCACGTCGTCGCTGGCTTCGATGTAGGCGACCTGCGTCTCGGATTTGCCGCCGCCGGGAATTCGGCCGAACGCGAAGACCAGTTCACCGGCCTGCTGCGTGTAGTCCGCATCGGTGAACAGGCGGCACTCCTTGCCGAAGTACCGGGCGTACTGCGAACTCACCGTGTACAGCCTAAGCTCGACCTGGTCGAGCGGGTAGGGCTTCTCGTTGGTCAGGCTGAGCTTCAGGATGTAGCGCTCGTTCTTGCGTATCCGGTCGACCTGGCCGGAATCGTTCCAGATCTCCCAGTCCAGCCTCAGGCTCTTTTCCACCGCTTCCTGCAGGATTTTCTCGAGCTGCGTCGCGCCTCCAGCCATTTCTTCTATCCTCCCGATGATCCGTGGCCCACGACGGCAGGGTATCCGGGTACTCCGCGGCGCCTCGGCTGCCGCAACCCCGCCGGTGCGGATAACGATATTGCCCCGGCCTGGCGAAAGCAAGCCTGTGCGCGCCGGCCGGAACTGGACAATTGTCACGCTGCGGTGATCCAATGCGCGACTTTCAATACTACGGCCGCGGCGCCCGCGCCAGTTCCGGCCGGCGCCGCGGCCGGCAACCGGTGATCCGATGACCCGACGAACCAAGATCGTTGCCACCCTCGGCCCCGCGTCCAGCGACCCGGCGGTGCTCGAACGCATGATCGCCGCCGGCATGGACGTCGCGCGGCTTAACTTCTCGCACGGCAGCGCCGAGCAGCACGTGGAGCGGGCGCAGCAGGTGCGCGACATCGCCGCCCGGCTCGGGCGCACTGTCGGCGTCCTGGTGGACCTGCAGGGGCCGAAGATCCGCATCGGCAAGTTCGCCGAGGGCTCGGTCACGCTGGCCGAGGGCGACGCCTTCATCCTGGACGCGGACTGCGAACTGGGCGACCGCCAGCGGGTCGGGCTGGACTACAAGGAACTGCCCGAAAACGTCGCCGCCGGGGACACCCTGCTGCTCGACGACGGGCGGATCGAGTTGACCGTGGACCGCGTCGAGGGCAGCCAGGTGTTCTGCGTCGTCGGCCACGGCGGCGTACTGTCCAACAACAAGGGCATCAACCGGCGCGGCGGCGGCCTGACCGCGCCGGCCCTGACCGAGAAGGACTTCGAGGACATAAAGGTCGCGGCGCAGTTGAGCGCCGACTTCCTCGCCGTGTCCTTCCCGCGCTCCGCGGTCGACATGGAACTGGCGCGCACGGTCATGCGCAATGCCGGCGGCAGGAGCCTGCTGGTGGCGAAGATCGAGCGGGCGGAGGCGATTCCGGCGCTGGACGAACTGCTCGACGCCTCGGATGTGATCATGGTCGCGCGCGGCGACCTGGCGGTCGAGGTGGGCGATGCCGCGGTGCCCGGCCTGCAGAAAAAGATGATCCTCGCCGCCCGGGCGAAGAACAAGGCGGTGATCACCGCCACCCAGATGCTCGAGTCGATGATCTCCAGCCCGATCCCGACCCGTGCCGAGGTTTCCGACGTCGCCAACGCGGTGCTCGACGGTACCGACGCGGTCATGCTCTCGGCCGAGACGGCGGCCGGCCGCTTCCCGGTGGAATCGATCAAGGCGATGAACCGCATCTGCCTGGAGGCCGAGCGCGAGGTGCAGGTCTGCCCGAGCGTCGACCTGCACCAGTCCACCGGCACGCCGGTCGAGGAGACGATCGCCTATGCGGCGGTGTCCGCCGGGCGCAAGCTCGACGTCAAGGCGATCGCCACCCTGACCCAGTCGGGCATGACCGCGCTGCTGGTCTCCCGGCTGAGCGTGGACCTGCCGATCTACGCCATGTCGCCGCTGGTGGAAACGCGCCGGAAGGTCACGCTGTTCCGCGGCGTCTATCCGGTGCCCTTCGAGCAGACCTCGACAGATCCGACCCAGGTGCTCTACCTGGCCCAGGACGCGCTCAAGGATCTCGGCGCGGTGCGCGACGGCGATTACATCGTCATCACCATCGGCGAGCCGCTGGGCAAGTCGGGCGGCACGAACTCGATGAAGATCGTCAAGGTCGGCGCCTACCGCAAGGCCTGAAGCTCCCGCCGGGCGGATCCGGCGGGAGATTCCGGGCGAAGGCCGCCTCCGAGCTTGTGAAGAAACCGTCGCGAGCAGCCCCGAGCACAACGCGCCGCGCAGCGAGCGACGAGACATATCAGATAGATAGGCGAGGAGCGCGCGAGCACGCAACGCAGCGATCGGGGCGCGCAGTAGATTTATTCACTAATGGGATGGTCGCCCCTTCCCGAAGCGGCATCGACGTGCCAAGGTGGAAATGTGCGTGTTCCACCAACCAGGAGAGGCGACCGAGATGAAGGTTACGACGATTGGGATCGATCTGGCAAAGAACGTGATTCAGGTGCATGGCGTCGATGAACGAGGCAAGGCGGTGTTCAGGAAACAGCTCAAGCGTGCCCAAGTGGCGGCATTCTTCGCCAACTTGCCGCCGTGTTTGATCGGCATGGAAGCGTGCGCCAGCGCGCATCACTGGGCGCGGAAGCTTGAGACGCTCGGACACACGGTGAAGCTGATGGCCCCGCAGTTCGTCAAGCCCTACGTCAAGACCAACAAGAACGACGCGGCGGACGCCGAGGCGATCTGCGAGGCGGTAGCCCGGCCCACCATGCGCTTCGTGCCGATCAAGAACGCCGAGCAGCAGGCGGTGCTGGCGCTGCACCGGGCCCGGCAAGGATTCGTCAAGGCGCGCACCGCACAGGCCAACCAGATCCGGGGCTTGTTGGCCGAGTACGGGATCGTCATCCCGCAGGGCATCGGCCACATCGCCAAGCGCCTGCCCGAGATCCTGGAAGATGGCGAGAACGAACTGCCGGGTGCCTTTCGTCAGCTGCTGGATCGGCTCGGCGATCACCTGAAGGAACTGGACCGCCAGGTCGGTGAGTTGGAGGTGCAGATCCAGATCTGGCATCGGGAGCACGAGGCGAGCAAGAAGCTGGCGCAGATTCCGGGCATCGGCCCGATCACCGCCAGCGCCCTGGTGGCCTCGATCGGGGATGCGAAGAGCTTCGAGAATGGACGGCAGCTCGCGGCCTGGCTGGGGCTGGTGCCCCGGCAGCACTCCAGCGGCGGCAAGCAGGTGCTGCTGGGCATCAGCAAGCGCGGCGACACATACCTGCGCACGCTGCTGATCCACGGCGCCCGGGCGGTGATCCGGGTGGCCGAGCACAAGGCCGCACACGCGGACAGTTGGCTGG
>DATMWM010000243.1:0-3567 GCA_035562535.1 Rhodocyclaceae bacterium
GAGCTACGTCCGGCTGATGCGGCCCGGCGACTGGCTGTCGCTGGTCCTGGCCGCGGCGCTGGTGGCCGCCCTGGTGCCGGTTGCCCTGCGCGGCGGCAAGGCCGAGCGGGTCGTGGTCAAGGTCAAGGGCCGGGTGGTGGCCGAACTGCCGCTCACCGCCGCTCGCTCGCTGGAGGTGGCCGGGCCGCTGGGCAACACCCGGATCGAGGTCCAACCCGGCCGCGCCCGCGTGGCCTCCGACCCCGGTCCGCGCCAGTACTGCGTGCGCCAGGGCTGGCTGACCCGCCCGAACTCGATCGCCATCTGCGCCCCGAACCAGGTCAGCCTGATGCTGGTCGGCGGGCAGGCGGGGTACGACAGCCTCAATTACTGATCGCGGGAAACCTGCTCGGCCGGAATGCAATTGCGGTGACCAGCCTCGCGCCAGGCAGCGACGCGCCGGTTCTGCCGATCATTCGATGACCAGCAGCGGCAGCCAGTGCGAGGCCGGGTCGGCGGGGATCAGATCCGACTCCGCTACCGGCCGTTTCCGGCGCTCGACCGGCACGCTGTCCGGGGTGATGAAGGGGTCCATGTCGAGTTCGTACAGTCGCCCTTCGATGCGTTGCCCCTTGATCTGCATCTTGTAGATCACGCCGTTGAAGGGATTGACATGCAGCGAGGTGGGCGCGGTGCGCATGAACATCAGTGCGTACTCGAGCGGGACGAGATCCGACGCAGACACCTCAGGCGGCTCGCGTTCGACGCCGAAGTGGCACAGGCGCTGTTGCGGCCCGGTCAGGCAGAGGAACGGCCGCATGGCCAGGAAGTACTCCTGCAGACTCGGATCGAGCGTGATCCTGAAGGCGGACCTGCCGTTGCCCAAGGGCGTGAAGGTGACCTTGCCGATCTCGTGCGCCTCGCCTGCCGGATTGGCCAGCCGTATCGCCTTGACGCCGGAGAACTCCGCCGCATGTACGCAGAACGTGGCGGTGACGCCGAGTAGCGTTGCGACGAGTCTGGCTTTCAAGTTTCCTCCCTTGGCGCTGGATTGCGCGGCGCGGTTACGCGTGTGCCTTGCGCCCCGCCGGTTCGCCGTCCCGGTCGCGCCTTGTATGTGCAGAGTGTGCCGCCGGCCGATCGAATTTCGAGCGACCGGACCGGGGAAAGTTTCGCTTACAGTGGCGGTTGCGCGAGCCCGGTCCGCATTCTGCGGCCGGAGCACAACGGGATTCCGGACAGGAGACGGGCCAATCGCGCGGTTCTGCCGGAGGCGCGGGCCGTGGGCCTTGCAGGCCTGATATTTGCCGGACATGGAGTTCGATGAGACAGGGCGTGCACGATTCCTCGACGATAGAACTCCGGGTCGACGCCGACGACCACCGCATCGCCCGCTACGCGGCGGCGGCGATCGCGCTGACCGTGGTCGAGGCGGCGATTCCGACGCCGCTGCCCGGGGTCAAGCCGGGGCTGGCGAACATCGTCACGCTGGTGGTGCTGGCGCGCTACGGCTGGGCGGACGCGGTCTGGGTTACGCTGCTCCGGGTGGTGGCCGGCAGCCTGATGCTCGGGCAGTTCCTGGCGCCGGGGTTTTTCCTGAGCCTCTCGGGCTCGGTGGCCAGCCTCGCGGCGCTCGGTCTGGTCAGGCATCTGCCCGGACGCTGGTTCGGCACGGTAAGCTGGAGCCTGGCCGCGGCTTTCGCCCACATCGCCGGCCAGTTGGTCGTCGCCCGGCTGTGGCTGGTGCCGCACGACGGCATCTTCTACCTGGTGCCGATCTTCGCCGCGGCCGCCCTGGTGTTCGGGCTGGGCAACGGGCTGGCGGCGGCGAAGCTGATGGAGGACGCGAAATGAAGGTGGCGGTGGCCCTGACCGGCGCCTCGGGCATGCCCTACGGCATCCGGCTTGTGGAATGCCTGGTCGGCGCAGGCGCCACGGTGCAACTGCTCTACTCGCAGGTGGCGCAGATCGTCGCCCGGCAGGAGATGGACCTGGCGCTGCCGGCCCGGCCGGCTGAGGTCGAGGCCGAACTGTCGCGACGCTTCGGCGCGGCCGCCGGCCAGCTGCGGGTGTTCGGGCGGGAAGAGTGGTTCGCGCCGCTCGCCTCCGGCTCCAACCCGCCGGACGCGATGGTGGTCTGTCCGTGCACCATGGGCACGCTGGCGGCGGTCGCCGCCGGGCTGGCGCAGAACCTGATCGAGCGGGCCGCCGACGTGGTCATCAAGGAAGGCCGCAAGCTGATCCTGGTGCCGCGCGAGACCCCGTTCTCGGCGCTGCACCTGGAGAACATGCTCAAGCTGGCCAGGCTCGGCGTGGTCATCATGCCGGCCAACCCCGGCTTCTATCACCATCCGCAAAGCGTGCAGGATCTGGTCGATTTCGTCGTCGCGCGCATCCTCGACCAGCTCGGCGTGGCGCACCGTCTGATCCGCCGCTGGGGCGAGGCGGGCGAGCCGCCGCTTTCGGCATGAGCGTGCCGCTCGATCTGCCGATCTTTCCGCTGCGCACCGTGCTGTTCCCGGGCGGCGTGCTGCCGCTCAAGATCTTCGAGCAGCGCTACATGGACATGGCCAAGGACTGCCTGAAGCGGGATCTGCCCTTCGGCGTCTGCCTGATCGCGGAAGGCCAGGAGGTCGGCGCGCCGGCCCTGCCGCACGAGGTCGGCACCACGGCGCGCATCGCCGCCTGGGACATGCCGCAGCTCGGCGTGCTGCAGGTCACCGCCCGGGGCGAGCGACGCTTCCGCATCCTGGAGCGGCGCACCGGGCGGGATGGACTGGTCCGCGCGACGGCGGAGTGGATCGCGCCCGACCCGCCGCAGCAGGTGCCGGAGGATCTGCGCGGCCTGCTGCCGCTGCTGCAGGCAATCGCCGCCGATCTCGGCGAGGAGCGCATGCCCCCGCCGCACGATTTCGATGACGCGGCCTGGGTCGGCTGCCGCTACGCCGAGGTCCTGCCGATCCCGCTGGCCGCCCGGCAGAAGCTGCTGGAACTGGAGGACGCGCTGATGCGGCTGACGGTGATCTCGCAGTTTCTCGCCCAGAAGGGGCTGGTGGGGTAGTCCTCCGACGGTGGAATACGGGCTCCGCCCTATTCCACCCTACGCCAAGCCGCGGATTCGTAGGGTGGAATAGGCCTGCAGGGCCGTATTCCACCATTCCGGCGCGATTTCATTCGCCGTCGCCGCGGGCGAGCAGGTTCAATCCGCCGACGATGCCGCGCAGGCGTTCGGCGATCTGCGCGGCGCGCGCCTCGGCGTTCCCGGCGAGGTCGAGGTGCCGCACCTGCACCCGGGAGGGCAGCGCGGGGAGCGCACGGGCGGCGCAATCTTCGAGCGTCAGCACCAGATCGGCCCATTCGAGGATCCCGGTCTCGGCCGGCGAGGCGGCGCGCGGCTCGATCCGTTCCCCGGCGCCGGCTTCCGCGAGCCGCACTGCCTCCTGCGCCCACTCCGGATGATCGAGCGCGACGAATACCAGCCTCAGCCTGCGCTTGAACGGCATGTCAGTCTCCGTTGCCGGCGGCGATCCCGGCGAGCAGCCTGCGGATCGGCGCGGGCAGGGCCGCAGCGGCCAGGCCGTCGAGGGG
>DATMWM010000244.1:0-5401 GCA_035562535.1 Rhodocyclaceae bacterium
CCCCTCTCCCCTCGCGGGAGAGGGGTTGGGGAGAGGGGGCTTCGGCAACCGTCTCCAGCGTCATCACGACGACGCCCTCGGACACCTTGTCCCCGACCTTGACGCGCACGTCATGGACCACGCCTGCGGCGGGGGAGGGCACGTCCATGGTGGCCTTGTCGGATTCCAGGGTGAGCAGCGGGTCCTCCGCCTTCACCGCATCCCCGGGCTTGACCAGCACCTCGATGATCGGCACGTCCTTGAAGTCGCCGATGTCGGGAACCTTGACTTCCATCGCTTGGCTCATGATATGTGGTTCCGCGCGTCAGACCGTCCAGGGGGCCGGCTTGGCCGGGTCGATGCCGTACTTCGCCATCGCCTCGCCGACTTTGGCCCGGTCGATGGTTCCTTCGTCGGCCAGCGCCTTGAGCGCGGCGACCGCGACCCAGTGCCTGTCCACCTCGAAGAAAAGGCGCAATTGCTCGCGCGTGTCCGAGCGGCCGAAGCCGTCGGCGCCGAGCACGACGTAGCGGCGCGGCACGTAGGCCCGGATCTGCTCGGCCATGAGCCGGACGTAGTCGCTCGATGCGACCACCGGCCCGCGCGTGTCCTTCAGGCAGCGCTCGACATGGGAGGGCCTCGGTTTCTCCGCCGGATGCAGCAGGTTCCAGCGCTCGGCGGCGCGCCCCTCGCGCGCCAGCTCGTTGAAGCTCGGGCAGCTCCACAGGTCGGCCTCGACGCCCCAGTCCTTGCGCAGCAGTTCGGCCGCGGCGATCACCTCGCGGAAGATGGTGCCGGAGCCGAGCAGCTGGACCCGCGGGCCGTTGGATTTCGCGCCCTTCCGGAACAGGTACATGCCCTGCAGGATGTCCTTCTCCGCGCCCTCGGGCATCGCCGGATGCTCGTAGTTCTCGTTCATCACGGTGAGGTAGTAATACACGTCCTCCTGCTCGGCGAACATGCGGCGCAGGCCGTCCTGGACGATCACCGCCAGTTCATAGGCGAAGGTCGGGTCGTAGCTGATGCAGTTCGGGATCGCCCCGGCCCACACGTGGGAGTGGCCGTCCTGGTGCTGCAGCCCCTCGCCGTTCAGCGTGGTACGCCCGGCCGTGCCGCCGACCAGAAAGCCGCGGGCGCGGGAATCGCCGGCCGCCCAGGCCAGGTCGCCGACCCGCTGGAAGCCGAACATCGAGTAGAAGATGTAGAAGGGGATCATCGGCACGCCGTGGGTCGAGTAGGACGTGGCGGCGGCCATCCAGTCGGCCATGCCACCGGCCTCGTTGATGCCCTCCTGCAGGATCTGGCCGTCCTTCGACTCCCTGTAGAACATCAGCTGTTCCTGGTCCTCCGGCGTGTAAAGCTGGCCGAGCTGGTTCCAGATGCCGAGCTGGCGGAACATGCCTTCCATGCCGAAGGTGCGCGACTCGTCCGGCACGATCGGCACCACCCGCTTGCCGATCGCCTTGTCGCGCACCAGGATGTTCAGCGCACGCACGAAGGCCATCGTGGTCGAGATCTCGCGGCCTTCGCCGGTGGCCTTGAGCAGCGAGTCGAAGGCCGACAGCGGCGGCACCTGCAGCGCCTCCGCCTTCGGCCGGCGCGCCGGCAGATAGCCGCCGAGCGCCATGCGCCGCTCGCGCATGTAGGCGATCTCGGGCGAATCCTGCGGCAGCTGGATGTATTTCAGCTCCTTCAGGTCGTCGTCCGACAGCGGCAGGTTGAAGCGGTCGCGGAAGGCCTTGAGCGAGGTGGTGCCCATCTTCTTCTGCTGATGGGTGATGTTCTGCGCCTCGCCCGCCTCGCCCATGCCGTAGCCCTTGATCGTCTTGGCCAGGATGACCGTGGGCTGGCCGACGTGGGCCACCGCGGAGTGATAGGCGGCGTAGATCTTGTGCGGATCGTGGCCGCCGCGGTTCAGCCGCCAGATGTCGTCGTCGGTCATGTTCGCCACCAGGGCGCGCAGTTCCGGGTACTTGCCGAAGAAATGCTCGCGCACGTAGGCGCCGTCCTTGGACTTGAAGGTCTGGTACTCGCCGTCCACGCACTCGTCCATGCGCTTGGCGAGCAGCCCGGTCTTGTCCTTGGCGAACAGGGCGTCCCAGTAGCTGCCCCAGATCACCTTGATCACGTTCCAGCCGGCGCCGCGGAAATGGGCTTCCAGTTCCTGGATGATCTTGCCGTTGCCGCGCACCGGACCGTCCAGGCGCTGCAGGTTGCAATTGACGACGAAGATCAGGTTGTCCAGCCGCTCCCGCCCCGCGAGCGAGATCGCGCCGAGCGATTCCGGCTCGTCCATCTCGCCGTCGCCCATGAAGGCCCAGACCTTGCGGCCCTCCGTCCGGGCTAGGCCGCGGTCCTGCAGGTACTTCATGAAACGCGCCTGGTAGATCGCCTGCAGCGGTCCGAGGCCCATGGACACGGTCGGGAACTGCCAGAAGTCGGGCATCAGCCAGGGGTGCGGGTAGGAAGACAGGCCCTTGCCGTCCACCTCGCGGCGGAAGTTGTCCATCTGGTCGGCGGTCAGCCGCCCGAGCATGAAGGCGCGGGCATACACGCCGGGCGCCGAATGGCCCTGGACGAACACCAGGTCGCCGCCGTGGTTCTCCGAGGGCGCGCGCCAGAAGTGGTTGTAGCCCACGTCGAACAGGGTGGCGGCCGAGGCGAAGGAGGCGATATGGCCGCCCAGGTTGGAGTCGCCGCGGTTGGCGCGCAGCACCATGGCCAGGGCGTTCCAGCGAACGTAGCCGCGGATCTTGTGTTCGGCCTCGTGATTGCCCGGGGAGGGCACCTCGGTGCCCACCGGGATCGTATTCACATACTGGGTATTGACGGCGAAGGGCAGGTTGATGCCCGAGCGCCGCGCGAATTCCACCAGGCGCTGGATCAGGTAGTGGGCGCGCTCCGGCCCCTCCTGCGCGATGACGGCTTCCAGCGCGTCGACCCACTCCTGGGTTTCCTGGGCGTCCGGGTCGGACGCCAGCAGGATGTTCGGCAGGGCTGCCATGTCGGTCTCCTCCTGTTGGCTGTGCTTATTGAACGCGGCTGCTCGTGGCGGCCGCCTTTTCCCGGAAGCTTAGTATGGGTTCGCGGTTCCGTGGGTTCCGAGTCTTGCACATGATAAAACCGTGTTTCGTATTGTGCAATCTAGCGGCGCAGCAACGCCGCGCGGCCGCCTGCCGGGTGGACAGGCCAGCCGGGCGGAAGTGCCGGCCGGGCGCGCCCCGCCCGGTTTGATCTGAGTCAAAGGCGCCGGCCTGCGCTACAGTTAGCTTCCAATCCTTTTCCGCAACGCTCATCCCGAGGGGAAATTCATGGCAGCAGTTCAACCGGCGCCGGCGGCGAGCCGCATGCTGATGTCCGGCAACGAGGCGGTGGCCCGCGCGGTCTGGGAGGCCGGCTGCCGGGTGGCGGCGGCCTACCCGGGCACGCCTTCCACCGAGATCCTGGAGAATCTCTCCGGCTACCCGGACATCTACGCCGAGTGGTCGGTCAACGAGAAGGTGTCGCTGGAGGTGGCGATCGGCGCCGCCTACGCCGGCTCGCGTTCCTTCTGCGCCATGAAGCACGTCGGGATGAACGTGGCCTCGGATGCGCTGATGACGCTCACGCTCACCGGGGTGGTCGGCGGCCTGGTGATCGCCATCGCCGACGACGTCGGCCTGTCCTCCTCGCAGAACGAGCAGGACTCGCGCTACTGGGGCCGCTTCGCCCACGTGCCGATCCTCGAACCGGCGGATTCGCAGGAAGCCTACGAGATGGCCAAGCTGGGCTTCGACCTGTCCGAGGAATTCCAGGTCCCGGTGATCCTGCGCATGACCACCCGGATCTGCCACGTCAAGGCGATGGTCACGGTGGGCGAGCGCGCGCCACACGGTGCCGCGGGCTTCCGCAAGGAGCCGGCGCGCTGGGTGATGACCCCGGCCGGGGCAGGCAAGCGCATCCCGATGATGTTCGAGCGCGACAGGCAACTGCGCCTGCGTTCCGAACAGTCCCCGCTGAACGTGCTCGAACCGGGCAGGGACCGGCGGGTCGGCTTCGTCACCTCCGGCCCGGCCTACATGCACGTGCGCGAGGCCTTCCCGGACGCGCCGGTGCTGAAGATGGGCATGTCCTGCCCGGTGCCGGTGGACAAGGTGCGCGAACTGGCGGCCATGGCGGACACGCTGGTGGTGGTCGAGGAGGTCGAGCCGCTGGTCGAGACCGAATTGAAGGCCGCCGGCATCGCGGTGCACGGCAAGGACATCCTGCCGGTGCAGGGCGAGCTGGCGCCGCCGGTGCTGCGTCCGGCGATCGCCCGGCTGCTCGGCGAGCCGGTTCCCGAGGACACGAAGGCCGCGCCGCTGCAGGTCTTCCCGCGGCCGCCGACCATGTGCGTGGCCTGTCCGCACCTGGGCGTCTATTACACGCTCTCGCAGGTCAAGAACATCACCATCGCCGGCGACATCGGCTGCTACACGCTGGGCGCGGGGCATCCCTGGAACGCGCTGGACACCTGCATCTCCATGGGCGCCTCGATGGGCATCGCGCTCGGCCTGGACAAGGGCCGCGGCGAGGCGGACAAGGACAAGCGCATCCTGGCGGTGATCGGCGACTCGACCTTCATGCACATGGGCATGCAGGGCCTGCTCGACATGGTCTACAACAAGGGCAACGTCACCGTGCTTCTCCTGGACAACCGGGCGGTGGGCATGACCGGCGGCCAGGACAACCCCGGCAGCGGCCGCGGCATCCACGGCGAGGAGGCGCCCCGGGTCGATTTCGTGAAGTTGTGCGAGGCCATCGGGGTGAAGCCCGAGCGCATCCACAAGCTCAATCCCTACGAACTACCGGTGCTGTTCAAGACCATCCGCGAGGAGGTCAAGATTCCCGAGGTCTCGGTGATCATCACCGACCAGCCCTGCGTGCTGATCAAGGACTACCACAAGCTCAAGCCGTACACGGTGCTCGACGACAAGTGCACCGGCTGCGGCAACTGTGTCGAGGTGGGCTGCCCGGCGATCCACGTCACCCGGCGCGGCAAGGCGGTCAAGCCCTCGGGCAAGGAGGTGGATCTGGCCTTCGTGCGCATCGAGACCGCCGCCTGCACCGGTTGCGGGCTTTGCCTGCAGCCCTGCGCGCCGGACGCGATCGTGCACGCCGAGCCGCTCGCGCCGATCCGCATTGTGAAGAACTGAGGAAGGTGGAATACGGCCTGGCGGCCCATTCCTGTTCCACCCTGCGAGGCGACGACTCCGAACCGTAGGGTGGATTAGCGCCGCAGGCGCGTAATCCACCTTCGGGCCGTACCGCAAAGAACATCGATTCACGGAATCCGACATGGACGACAGCGTCACCAATATCCTGGTCGTGGGCATCGGCGGGCAGGGCGTCATGACCGCCACCGAGATACTCGCCGAGGCGGCGATCGCGCTCGGCCACGACG
>DATMWM010000245.1:0-3878 GCA_035562535.1 Rhodocyclaceae bacterium
CGCGCTGCGCATCGACCGCACCGCCTACGTGCAAGATGTTGCCTGGAACAAGTCCCAGACGACGCTGCGCATGGTCGACTGGTATCAGCCCGCGCTGAACCGGGTGGTCATGACCTGGCACGACACCTCCTATTACGCCTACCAGATGTGGCCCCACCCCGGGCTGGTTCGCGGCGACCGGCTTCGTTGGGAGCTGGTCGAATACCGGGCCGGGAAGTGATCGGCGTTGCCTCCACTGGCGCCGGTGCGGCAGGCAGCCGATGCCGACCGGGGCGGAAGTGGACAGGCGGCAAGGCTTCGGCCGTAGACTTCGACTCTTGGCGGCTGCGGCTTGCCCGAGCGGCGATCCGCAGGCCTTCGTGGCATGTCACCCTCCGGAGAATCACCCCATGCCGAACGCTCGAACCGCGAATGCCGTCCGTCTGGAGTTCGCATCCGGCTCCCTGGTTCAATCCGACCTGTCGGGCGCGGCCTTCACTGGCGACTGGCTCTGGGTGGCGGGCGACGAAGCCTGCGGCCTGGATCGTCTGCGCCGGCTCGACCCCGTGGGACGCGAGGTCTTGCGCTTCGGCGAGGTTCGCGACTTCCCGCTGGCCGACCTGCTGGACCTGCCCGCGGCGGCGGACGAAGAGGCCGATCTGGAAGGCATGGCCGTGGCGGATGGCTTCCTCTGGGTGGTCGGCTCCCACGGCCTGAAACGCAAGAACGTCAAGCCGGGCCGCGCCCACGCAGACAACGCCAGGCGGCTGGCCAAGGTGGTTCTCGACGGCAACCGGCGTCTTCTGGCCTGCCTGCCGATCGAGCCTGACGCCAGCGGCGAGCCGTGCCTTGTGCGGCAGGCCAAGGACGGCCGGCGGTCGCTGCGGCTTCAGGGTGATTCCCAAACGAACCTGCTCACACGTGCGCTCGCCGACGACCCCCACCTCGGTCCCTACATGGCGATCCCGGGCAAGGACAACGGCTTCGACATCGAAGGCCTGGCCGTGGACGGCCGCCGGCTGCTGCTCGGCCTGCGCGGCCCGGTGCTGCGCGGCTGGTCGGCACTGATCGAGATCGCGGTCCAGGCCCTCGGCGACCAGTTGCAGCTGGTGCCCATGGACGACAGCGGCACGCTGATCCGCAAGCATTTCCTGCAGCTCGACGGCCTGGGCGTCCGGGACCTGCACTTCTCCGGCGATGACCTCTACATCCTGGCCGGCCCGACGATGGCGCTGGACGGCGAGATTCGCCTCTACAAGTGGCCTGCGGCCCGACCCTCGCTGGCGGCCAACCGCGACCCGGTGCGATTCGAGGCGGCGCTGACCGAGTCGGTCGCACTGCCTCATGGGCGCGGCACCAACCGCGCCGAGGCGATCTGCGAGCTGCCGCCGGCATTGTCCTCGGGCGGCAAGCCGAGCTGGCTCGTCCTGTACGATGCGCCGGGCGCCGACCGCAAGGACGGCAAGCACACCGTCTTCGGCGACCTGTTGCGCCGCGATTGAACCCGTCCGCCGCGGCCCGTCTCGAACGCCTCATGACTGCCTGCCCCGAGATCGACCCCGCGTCACCACTGCAGTTCGTGATCAACGCTGCGGCGGGCAGCAGTGACGCCAACGCGAAACGCGAGGTCATCGAAACCGCGCTCCGCGCTGGCGGACGGCGCGGGGAGTTGCTGTTCTGCCGCCCCGACGAGTTGGCCCGCGTCGCGCACGAGGCTGCGGCACGGGCCGTCGCTTCGGCCACGGCGGTGGTCGCCGTCGGCGGCGACGGCACCCTCAACACGGTGGCACAGGCCGCGCACGCGGCGGGCTGTGCCATGGGTGTGGTGCCGCAGGGCACGTTCAACTACTTCGCCCGCACCCATGGCATTCCCGCCGACCCGAGCGAAGCGGTCAGCCTGCTGCTGCGTTCGGTGCCGGCGCCGGTGCAGGTGGCCGGCATCAACGACCGCGTGTTCCTGGTCAACGCCAGTCTCGGGCTCTACCCGGACCTGCTGGAAGACCGCGAAGCCTACAAAGCCCGTTTCGGCCGCAGCCGCTGGGTGGCGTTTATGGCGGCCTGTGCAACGCTGCTGCGCGCACAACGCCGGCTGCGACTGCACATCGAGACGGGTGGCACGGTTCGCGACATGCAGACCTTGACGCTCTTCGTGGGCAACAACCGGCTGCAGCTGCAGCAGTTCGGTGCGGAACCGGAGGACACCCTGGCCGGCACGCCCGGCGAAGGCAGCATGGCCGCGCTGATGCTGCGGCCCATCGGAACGTTGTCGATGATCCGGCTGATGCTGCACGGGGCGATGGGTACGCTCGGCGAAGCGCAGAGTGTGGAGCGCTTCGAGTTCCACCACATGGTGGTCAGGCCGACACTCGCACCGGGCCGCCGTTTGATGAAGGTCGCCTTCGACGGCGAGGTCACGCGGATGCGCGCGCCGCTCGACTTCCGCGTGCTCGCCAGGCCCCTGTACCTGCTGATGCCGCGGCGCGCTGAAGTGGCGATCGACACCGCGTCCGACACCAAGGGGGCAGGCCGCTGAGCATCCTGCTGCAGATCTCGGACCCGCACTTCGGCACCGAGCGAGCGCCGGTCGTCGCAGCGCTGGCCGCGCTGGCCCGCCGGCAGCGGCCCGATCTGCTCGTGCTGTCGGGCGACATCACGCAGCGGGCACGGCCGGCGCAGTTCCGGGCGGCCCGCGCGTTCATGGACCGCCTGGGCGTGCCGGTGCTGGCGGTTCCCGGCAATCACGACATACCGCTGTTCGATCTGTGGACGCGCCTTCGCCGCCCCTATGCGCGGCACATCGCTGCGTTCGGGGACGATCTCGAACCCGAGCACGCCTCGCCCGACCTGATGGTGTTGTGCGTCAACACCACGCGGCCTTGGCGGCACAAGCATGGCGAGCTATCTGCGGAACAGGTCGACCGCGTGGCCCGGCGCCTGGCGGGCGCCGCTCCCGCACAGTTGCGCGTGGTGGTGGTGCACCAGCCCGTGGCCGTGACGCGCGTCGAAGACTTGCCGGACCGTCTGCGCGGGCACGCCGCCGCACTGGATTGCTGGGCCGCCGCAGGCGCCGACCTCCTCATGGGCGGGCACATCCACCTGCCGTACGTGATGGCGCTGCACGGGCTGGCACGGCCGATGTGGGCGGTGCAGGCGGGAACGGCAGTCTCATCGCGGGTGCGCGAGGGTGTGCCCAATTCGGTGAACCTGCTGCGCTGGGGCGCAGATTCACCCTCGGGCTGCTGCCAGATCGAGCAATGGGACTACTCGCCTGAGGACCGGGTCTTCGTTTGCGCCGCGCGCACCGAAGTCTGGCCATCCAGGACATGAGGCGCACGGCGCCGTCGCGGTTGCTTGAACTTCGAAGCCCCGGCCGTTAGATTGGTATGCCGACAGTCCAGCGAGTTTCTCGACGCCTGCCTCAACGACGAACCGTAGATGCTGACCAGACGCGGCACGAAAACCGCAGCGGTGCCGGTGCAGGAATGGAAGCGGCTTCGGGCGGCGGCGGAACCGTCGCAGCCACCGCAACGCGACATGGCCCGACGATCGTGACCCGCAAGCCTGCCGGCTTCGCGCATCACGACGCGGGACTCGCAGGCCGGTTCGCCGGCGCGCAAACGTGACGGACCCGCGTTCGATTTCCGATCCCGCAGTCAATGCCCCTGCGCATCCCGAATATCCTGCTCCTCGCCCACCACGGCACCGCCGGCGCGCTGCGCGTCGAGGCGCTCGCCTTCGAGGCCGGCGCGCCCGGCCTCACCACGATCGTGCATGCCCTGGTGGTGCCCGAGTTCTGGGCCGGCATGCAGGGCGACGACTGGCTGAACAACGCCTCGACCCGCGACGTGTTCGCGCGCTATCTGGAGGGCCGGATCGCCGAGGAGAACGCCGGGCAGATC
>DATMWM010000246.1:0-3447 GCA_035562535.1 Rhodocyclaceae bacterium
GGATGACGCAGGGCGCAGCCTGGCCCTTGAAGCGGTAGACCGAGTCGATGACGATCTCGCCCTCGGAATAGACCGGGCTGCCGAACAGGTCGTAGCGGCCGGTGAAGGCGCGCAGGGCGTGCGGTCCGAGCCGGGTGTAGGGCGCGAGCAGCGAATGTTCGCGGCCGCGGAAGCTCACCACGGCGATCGCACCGCGCGGGAAGCCGAGCGCGACCGCTTTCGTGATCGCCCGCTTGGTGGCCTCGACCAGGCCCGCCGCGTCGCGGTAGGTGAGCAGTTCGACCCCGGACCCGCTCAAGGGGCTGCCTGCCTCGACCGGGCGGTCGGTCCGCACCAGCGCGTTCAGCCCGGCAAGGATGTCCCGCGGGCTGCGGTAGTTGGTGTCCGAGCGCAGCGCGACCCAGCCGGGCAGCGGCACCGGCTCGCGCCCGTAGAGGTTCTGCATCGGGTCTTCCAGCCACCAGGCGCGCCCGCCGGGAGCGAGCAGGCGCAGCAGGGCGTCGCGCCAGCCGGCGGTGAAGTCCTGGCCCTCGTCGACGATCAGGGTGTCGAACCGCCACTGCGGGCCGGGCTGGACGGCGGCGAATTCCGCCTCCAGGCGTGCGAAGGCATCCGGCCGGCCGAAATCCGGTTCGATTCCCTGTCCGCGCAGCACCCGCTCGCAGAGCTGGTGGTAGGTCGCCACCTCGCCGCCGGCCGGCGCGATCGCTGACAGATGATCGGCCAGCGGCCGGTTGTAGCAGACGAGCAGCGGGCGCCTGCCGCACTGCACGGCATCGCGGTACGCGGCCAGCGCGAGCTGTGTCTTGCCCGAGCCGGCGGTGCCGACCACCCGCAGCCGGAAGGGCTCGAACTCGACGCGCCGGCCCCACTCGGCCAGCCCGCCGGCGAGCCGGGTGTAGAGCTTGTCGGCCTGGCCGACCAGCGCGCTCACATCGGGCACGAGTTCGAGCTGATCGGCGAGGAAGCGGTGCAGCTTCTCGGGCTGGCCGAGCGGTGTTTCGTCGGCCGGCAGGATGGACCGGATAAGCGGCAGCAGTTGGTCGCGCCGGGTGGCGTCGACGATGCGCGCCGGGTCGATGCCCGCGGTGCCGGGCTGGCGCACCGCGTAGTCCGGGCAGTAGAGCAGCAGGTCCAGGTGCAGGCGCTCGCCGCCCGCGGCGGCCCAGCGCTTCTGCAGCGACTCGGCGCTGCGCGCCATCTGCGCCGGCACGCTCTTTTCGTGCCGGGCATAGCGCTTGACCAGGCCGTCGGCGGTCTCGTCCAGGAGTCCGGACTTCTGCTCGATCAGCAGCAGGCGCCCGGCCGGGCTGACCAGCGCGAAATCGATTTCGCCGAAGATCGCGGTGCCGTTGTGGACCCGCGTCCAGTGGACCCCGTGGTAGACCGCGTAGTCGTCCGGCAACCCGGCCGCGAACTGGCGCAGCGTCTCGATCTCCCGCAGCGCGGCGCCGCTCGCCTCGAACTCGCGCCAGCCTGCGGGGACGATCCTGGCCATCAGCCCAGCTTCTTCTCCATGACGATCGTGCGGTCGAGCATGCCGGCCATCGGCGCCATCTCGCTCAGCTCGGCGAAGCCCATCGACTTCCAGAAGGCCACGGCGGACTCGTTGCTCGCCACCACGCCGATGAGGCACGACTTCATGCCCCAGCCGAGCATCTGCGCCTCCAGCAGCTCGAACACGGTGCGGCCGATGCCCTTGCCCTGCTGCTGTTCCGAGAGCAGCAGCAGGCCGATCGTGGCCTGCTCCGGATCGCGGCAGGCCGCCAGCACATGCGCCACGCCGACCATCTGGGCATCGAGCGCGATGCCGTACACGAAGTGGTGCTCGGTGGTGCAGCCGAGCGGCAGCTCCTCCTCGTTGAACCATTCCTGGATGCTCTCGGGGGTGGGCAACTGCCCTTCCACCGACAGGAAATAGCTCGGCGCCTCCAGGCACACCCGATGGATCTCGTCGCACAGATCCGGCGGGCAGGCGGTCAGCCGGCACAGGCTGACGCAGCCTTCCCCGGTCGGGGTCCTGAGCGTATCCTCTTGAGTCATATCGTTTTCTCGCATGCGCTTGCGCTATGGCCGGGCATTTTCCCATGGCTGGCGGGGTTCGTCACCCCGGCCGACGGACTTTGATAGACTGGGCCGATGGGCGACCCCCGCACGGACGAGGGACTGATGCTGGCCTACCGCGAGGGCGACGCGAGCGCCTTCGACGAACTCTACGCCCGCCACCGCGGCCGCCTGTACCGCTACCTGGCCCACCAGGCGCCGCAGCAGGCGGACGAGCTGTTCCAGGACGTCTGGATGCGCGTCATCCGCGCGCGCCGCGACTACGAGCCGAGCGCGCGCTTCTCCACCTGGATGTACCGCATCGCCCACAACCGGCTGATGGACCATTTTCGCGCCGGATCGCGCGCGGCAATCCTCCAGTACGAGGACGATCCGGACGAGGTGGCCGAGACCCTGGCCGCGCCGGCCGATCTGGAACCGCAGGCGCTCGCGCAACGCCGCCAGGCCGCGCAGCGGATCGTGGCCGCGGTCGGCGAACTGCCCGCCCCCCAGCGCGAGGCCTTCCTGCTCGCCGAAGAGGGTGAACTGAGCCTGGAGGAAATCGCCCGCGCCACCGGCGTCGGCCGCGAAACCGCCAAGAGCCGGCTGCGCTACGCGCTGGCCAGGCTGCGGCGTGCCCTGGAGGATCTGCGATGACCGAACGCGACCCGCTGATCTCCGGCCTGTACCGCGAAGCCGGCCATCCCGAGCCGCCTGCCGCCCTGGACGCGCGCATCCGCGCCGAGGCGGTGCGCGCCCTGGCCGGCCAGCCCGGCGGACGGCGCAGCCTCTGGCGCAGGCTGAGCGCGCCGCTCGCCTTCGCCGCGGTGGCCGTGCTGGCGGTGGCGGTTTCACTGATCGCGGAGCGCGAACAGGTGCAGGAAGCGGCGCCCCCAGCGGCCGCGAAGCGCGAGGCGCCCGCTGCGGCCGGCGTGCCGCCGCCTGCGCCACCCGAGTCCGCGGCGCCGGTGCCGCCCGCACCCGCGGCCAAGGCCGCGCCGGCCGTTTCCGCCCCGGCCAGAAGCAAGCCGGCGGTCGCTCCCGCAGCGCCGGCAGCCGAGGCGAGTAGCGAGCGCGAGGCGTCCCGGTCGGAAGACGGCCAGTCCGTCCGCGACATCGAGAAGGAGGCAATGCCAGCGCCGCCATCGGCCTCTTCTGAGGCGCCCGGGGCGGCAGGCCTCGCCGCGCCGGTCCCCGCCGAATCACGGCGGGCGCAGGAAGCCGCTCCCGCACCGCGCGCCAAGTCCGCCACCGCCGACGCCACCGCCTGGATCGAGCGCATCCGCGCGCTCCTGCGCGAGGGCCGCGCGGACGAGGCGCGTGCCGAACTTGCCCGCTTCCGCGAACGCTACCCCGGCCATCCCCTGCCCGAGGACCTCTACCCCGAGCTTCGTAGGGTGGAAT
>DATMWM010000247.1:0-3165 GCA_035562535.1 Rhodocyclaceae bacterium
TACTTGTCCTTCACCACGTTGACCGGGTTGTAGAACGAGAACAGGAAGAACACCGCCAGGCCCCACAGGCCGAGCAGCAGCACGGTGTTGATCGCGGTCTTGCGGCCCTTGAGCACGGTCATGGTGATGTTGAACAGGAACGTCAGCGCCACGACCACGATGCCCAGCTTGGTGATCAGCGGCTGTTCCAGGAACTCCCGTCCCATGGTGGGCAGCAGGTCGTTGCCGGTCATCTTCGCTAGCGTCGCGTAGGGCACCGCCAGGTAGCCGACGATCGTCAAGGCGCCGGCCACCAGGAATATCCAGAACATCAGCCAGGCCAGCTTGGGACTGAACAGCTCGGTCTCAGACTCCTCGGGCACCAGGTAGTAGGCGGCGCCCATGAAGCCGAAAAGCAGCCAGACGATGAGAAGGTTGGTATGCACCATGCGCGCCACGTTGAAGGGGATCGCGGGGAACAGGAAGTCGCCGATCACGTACTGCAGACCCATGATCAGGCCGAACAGCACCTGGCCGACGAACAGCCCCATGGCGGCGATGAAGTAGGGCATCGCCACGGCTTGAGATTTGTATTGCATATGCATTCTCCTCGGTTGGCGTGGGTCAGCCCTGGATGTTCGGCGGCCACTTGGCCGTGTCGATCTCGGACACGTACTTCAGGAACGCGGCGATGTCGTCGAGCTGCTGGTCCGTGAAGTTGAACTGGGGCATCGAGCGGCGGCCCGGGATGCCCTCTGCCGGCCGGCCCTTGATGAAAGCCTTGACCGCCTCGGTGCTGCCGTAGCGCTTCACCACGTTGCCCAGTTCCGGCGCGAAGTAGGCACCCTCTCCCAGGAGGGTGTGACAGCCGATGCAGTTGTTGACTTCCCAGATATGTTTGCCGCGCGCCACCTGCTCGGTGAGCTGCCCGCGGTTGTCGCGCTTGGGCAGCGCGCCCGCGGTGTCGAAGGTGAGCGCCAGGAACAGCAGGAAGAAGAACACGGTGCCACCGTAGAAGATGTTCCGTGCCATCGATGTGGTGAATGTGCCACTCATTGAGAATTCCCCTTGAAACGATGCTGCTCGCGCAGCGTCCCGCAAATGTAGGGACCGCCCCCCCGAGTATCCTTGACGCCTGTCAATTTCGGTACCGTGTTACCCGGCGGTGGGATAGGGGCTGCGCCCTATCCCACCTACGCGGCTCCATCGCGGCCTTCGCAGGGTGGATTAGCGCCGCAGGCGCGTAATCCACCTACCGGCTACCGAGCAAGCAGCGGATGAGAACCGCTCCTCCGACGGTGGGATACGGGCTTCGCCCTATCCCACCCTACGCGCCGTCGCGGCGCCGCGATTCGCAGGGTGGATTAGCGCCGCAGGCGCGTAATCCACCTACCGGGTACCGAGGAAGCAGCGGATGAGAACCGGTCCTTCGACGGTGGGATACGGGCTCACGCCCTATCCCACCCTACCCGCCGACGCGGCGCCGCGGCTCGTAGGGTGGAATAGCGCCGCAGGCGCGTATTCCACCGTTCGTGGCTCCGCGGGATGCCCTGACGCCCCCGGTATAATCCGCTGTCCCTTCCTGCCGCACCGTCCCCATGTCCGCCCCCGACCTGAGCCAGATGCGCATCGACCGCGGCCCGCCGGGCGCGCCGCGCCGCCGGCGCCGTCCCGCGACCTTGATCGCCGCCGCGGCGGTTCTCGCGGCCGGCGGATACGGCCTGTCCCGCGTCCTGTCCGGTCCGGTCGAGGTGGAGGCGGTCACGGTGACCACCGCCTACCCCTACCAGGCCTACACCCTGCTCAACGCCGCCGGCTACGTCGTGGCCCAGCGCAAGGCGGCGGTCTCCTCGAAGGCCACCGGCCGGCTGGAATGGCTGGGCGTGCAGGAGGGCAGCAAGGTGAAGGAGGGCGAGGTGATCGCCCGGCTGGAAAGCCGCGACGTGCGCGCCAGCGCCGACCAGGCCTTGGCCAACGTGTCGGTGGCCAGGGCGAACATCGGCCAGTCCGAGGCCGAACTGCGCGATGCCGAGCAGAGCCTGCAGCGCTCCCGCGACCTGTATGGGAAGAAGTTCATCGCGCTGTCCGCGCTCGATACCACCCAGGCGCGCTACGACAAGGCCAGGGCGGCACTGGCCAGCAGCAAGGCGGCGCTGCAGGCCGCCCAGGCGGGCGCGCGCGCGGCCGAGGTGGCGGTCGAGCAGACGCTGATCCGGGCGCCCTTCGACGGCGTGGTGCTGACCAAGTCGGCGAACGTCGGTGACGTGGTCACGCCGTTCTCCTCCGCGCTGGACGCGAAGGGCGCGGTGGCGACGATGGCCGACATGAACTCGCTCGAAGTGGAGGCCGACGTCTCCGAGTCCAACCTGGAGAAGATCCGGGTCGGCCAGCCCTGCGAGATCCAGCTCGACGCCTTCCCCGAACAGCGCTTCCGCTGCCAGGTGAGCCGCCTGGTTCCGACCGTGGATCGGGCCAAGGCCAGCGTGCTGACCAAGGTCAGGCTGGTGGACCGCGACCCGCGCATCCTGCCGGAGATGAGCGCGAAGGTGTCCTTCCTCTCGCAGGAGGTGGGCGCCGACCAGCGCAAGCCCATGACCGTGGTGAATCCCGATGCCATCCTCGCGCGCGACGGGCGCAGCGTGGTCTTCGTGATCGCCGACGGCCGCGCCAGGGCCGCGCCGGTCACCACGGGCGCGAAGCTCGGCGACGCGGTCGAGGTGTCCGGGGTGAAGTCCGGAGACAAGGTGGTGCTCAAGCCGGGCGAGAAGCTGAGGGACGGCGCCGAGGTGAAGCCGGTGCAGAAGCCGTGAGCGACGCGCCGGGTGCGCCGGCCGCGGCGGCCCAGCCGGTGGTGCGCCTGCGCGACATCGCCAAGAGCTACCGGCGTGGCGCGCAGGTCGTCCCGGTTCTCACGCGCATCAGCTTCGACATCGCGCCCGGCGAGTTCCTGGCGCTGATGGGGCCGAGCGGCTCGGGCAAGAGCACGCTGCTCAACCTGATCGCCGGCATCGACCGGCCGGACTCCGGCGAGCTGATCGTCGCCGGCGAGGACATCGGCACGCTTTCCGAACGGGATCTGGCGGACTGGCGCGCCCGCCACATCGGCTTCATCTTCCAGTTCTACAACCTGATGCCGGTGCTCACCGCGCTGGAGAACGTCGAGCTGCCGCTGCTGCTCACGCCGCT
>DATMWM010000248.1:0-3607 GCA_035562535.1 Rhodocyclaceae bacterium
CTTCCGTCTGCGTCTGGGCTCCAAGGAGCTCGTTCCGATCATGATCGGAACGAGCTCCTTGGAGCCCAGACGCAGACGGAAGTCGTCCACGCGTTTCATCGGCTTCCTTTCTCGAGCCGCCCGCGGCCTGGCGGGCGGGCCGGGGTCAAACGGCCATGGTGTAGCGGCGCCGTCGCGCCGCCGGTGTCCGGATGCGTCCGGCGGGGGTGCTTAGACGCGATTGCACAGGGCTCCCGCCGCTGCATTTTGCAGCGCCGCTATTGTGCACGAGCTTGCTTGTTCCGTGTTTGAATTGGCTGGAATGTCGGGCTGGAGCGACAGGCTGGACGGTGTTCTTCGTTCCGCCGTCCCGGAACATTCTGGAAAAGCGTATTGCTGCCTTGCTTCGCTCGCCGCCGACATTTGTCGGGTTGGAACGACAGACCAAGGCCATCCGGCCGAACGGAAGGACGTGGCGCGCAGCGACTATGCCTTAAGAGCTAAGGGGCACCGGTCGGCCGGACCGCGATGCTGCCTAGGTCTTCGTGTGTCGTCGAAAGACGACAGGGCCGGAAAAACTCAGCGCAGCGGCACGCGCGCCCACGCGCCGGGGCTCTGATGCGCGGCTTCCCTGGCATCGTTGTTTTTTGCGGAAACCCAGAACGCGCCGAAGAGGAATCCGGCATTGAAAGCCACCAGGGCGACTACGATCAGCAGCATGTCCATCGAACGATCTCCTCTACTGCGCCTTTGCCGTTGGGTGGCTTGAGTGTGTTTGGTTATGCCGATCTCTTTAGCACGGAGTGTGCCATGGTTCCGCGCAATGTCAAACGGCGATCAGGGCCTGATTACGCACCGAGTTTCCGCGATCGACAGGAATCCGGCCTGCCGCGGTTTGGGGATGCCGGGGGATTTGACCCGGAAGAGTGGGGCAAGTTCACCACCTGTCCGTCGGGGCGCAGCGCCGCCCCGCGGATCGGGGACGGGACGGCGCCACTTCAGAACTGGTAGGCGCCGCTCAGACCGACCAGGTAGTTGCGCTCGGCGGCCGGGGCGTAGAAGCGCTGGTTCGCGTCATTGACGTAGACCGCGCCGATGTAGGCCTGGTCGAACAGGTTGTTCACCCGGGCGAACTCGCTGAAGCGCCAGTTGCCCACGCTCTGCTGGAAACCCGCCCTCAGGTTGGCCACGAAGTAGCTGTCGGCCCAGGCGCTGTTCGTGTCGTTGGCGTACACCTTGCCGTTCCAGCGCGCCTCGAATCCGGTTGAGAAGCCCAGCGGCTGGTAACGCCAGGTCAGTTCCGCGAAGACCGAGTAGTTCGGCACCCCGGGGATCGTGTTTCCGGCTGGAATCGTGGCGTTCGGCGCCGCGCAGGTCGTCGCCGGCGGCACCGGCACGCAGGTGCGGAAGCTGTCCTCGAAGGTCGCGCTCAGGTAGGTGGCCGAGGCGTAGCCGGAGAAGCCGGCGCCGAGCGCCCCGTCTATCGCCAGTTCGATGCCGCGCCGGCGGGTATCTCCCGCGTTCTGGTAGGTGGCGCGCCCGCCGGCATTGCTGGAGATGACGATCTCGTCCTGGGTGTCGACCTCGAACAGCGCCGCGGTCAGATAGGCGTTTGCGCCGAGGAAGGCCTTGACCCCGATCTCGTACTGGTTGCTGGTGCTCGGCTCAAGGCCGAAGTTCAGCCCGGTCCCGCCGTCCGGGCGGTAGGCCAGTTCGACGAAGGTGGGTGTCTCGAATCCGCGGCCGGCGTTGGCGTAAAGATGCACGGCCGGGCTGAGCTGGTAGAGCAGGCCGACCGTCGGCGTCCAGGCGCCGTACGATACGCTGCCGCTGTCGTCGGGATTGACCTGGCGGACGCCGCCGGCTACCGAGCCGATCGTGTTGGTCGAGCCGCTGCAGGTGTTCGGCGCCGCACCCGGCGCGGTGACCAGGGTCGGCGTGCAGATGAAGTTGTCGATCGAATCGAAGCTCACCGCCGTGTAGCGAAGTCCGGCGTTCAGGTTCCAGGCGTTCGCGAACTGCCACTGGGCCTGGACATAGGCGCCGGCCTGGTACACCGAGTTCTCCTCGTCGCGTTTGAGCGCGCCCTGGCTGCCCAGGTCGTTCAGGAAGCCCTTGCGATCGTCCTTCGCATAATCGTAGTCCGCCCCGGTCGTGACGATCAGGGTGTCCAGCCGGCGCGTCCAGCGCAGGCCCGCGCCCCAGAAGTCCCGGTCGATCGTGCTGTCGCCGCCGGCCTGGGTGACGCCGTTCTGCACCGCAAGCGGAATTGCCAGGAACTGCTCGTTGCTGCGCTTGCCGACGTATACGATGCCGCGCAGCGTATCGATGTCGCTCACGGCCCCCTCGTAGACCAGCCCGCCCTGCAGGTTGTCGAGGCTGCGCCGGGTCTGGAACTGCAGCGCTGCCGGGTTGGCCTGGCGGCGGTCCTGCTGCACCTGATCGGCGGTCAGGCCCAGCGGGTCCAGGTTGTCCGGCTGGTTCAGGTAGTTGGCGACGAAGGTCCAGGACGATTTGGGATCCGTCTGGACGCGCAGCTTGGTGTTGAACTGGTCCTTGCGCGCCGCGCTCCAGTCGCGGTAGCCGTCGGTGTCGTAGCGCGAGGCGCTGGCGATGTAGTTCAGGTTGCCCGACTGGCCGCCGAACTTCAGCCCCGCGCGCCAGGAGTCGTAGCTGCCGGCCTGCGCGTCCACCGAGAGCGTCGGCCGTGGCGGGCCGTCCTCGGTGAAGATCTGCACCACGCCGCCGGCATGGTTGCCGTAGAGCGCCGAGAACGCTCCGCGCATCACCTCGATGCGGGCCGCGGAGGCGAGGTCGAACAACCCGGTGCCGCCCTGGCCGTCGGGCGTGCTCGCCGGGATGCCGTCGGCAAGCAGCTTGATCCCGCGCACGCCGAACTGCGAACGGGCGCCGATGCCGCGCAGCACGACCTGCTGCTCCTGCGTGTAGTTCTCCCGGTTCGGCACCACCGTGCCGGGCAGCCGGTTGAGCGTTTCCGAGATGTTCACACTTAGCTGCTGATCCTGGATCTGGGCCCTGTCCACCGTGTCGATGGCGAGCGGCAGGTCGAAGCTGGACTGCTCGATGCGGGTGGCGGTGACCACGACCGGAGCGAGGCTCGCGGGTTCCTCGGCGTGCAGGGGCAGCGCGCTGCCGATCAGGGAAAGGCCGAGGGCGAGCGGCTTGCGCGGAGATACGCTCATCGTGCTAACGGGTCCGTGTGGTTATGGTGAATCGGCCGGAATGCCGGGCGGGAATCAACTCTTGAGCCTGAATTCCACCGGCACGTCGAGGAGGAACTCGCGCCGGCGCAGGCCGTCCGGGATCGGCGGCAGTTCGGCCGAACGAAGCATGGCGATCGCCGTCTCGTCCAGCATCGCGAAGCCGCTCGATCTGACGATCGAGACCTGCCCGATCTGCCCGCCGGGCAGGAATTGCACCCGCATCTTGACCACGCCCTGCCAGCCGCGCTGCCGGGCAAGCCGGGGATAGTGCTGATTCGATTCGAGCGCCTGTTCCAGCAGCCGCCCGAAGCCGAACAGCACGTCCCGCGGTTCCGCATCCGCCACGGTGGGCTTGTCCATCGGTGCCGGCGGGGCGGGTGGCTCGGGGACGGCCGGAGCGGCCG
>DATMWM010000249.1:0-5040 GCA_035562535.1 Rhodocyclaceae bacterium
GCCCACGGCGGCGCAGGCCGCGATCACCGGGATGATGCCGACCTTGTAGCGGAACAGCGCCAGCGCCGCCGCGGCGGTGAGCAGGGCGGCGAACCACTCGAAGCCGCCGGCGAACGGGGCGGCCTCCGTGCCCGCCGGCCAGAACACGTGCCAGGCGAAGAACGCGGCAAGGTTGACGATCACGCCGACCACCGCGGCGGTGATGCCGGTCAGCGGCGCCGTGTACTTGACCTCGCCATGGGTGGCCTCCACCAGCGGTCCGCCGATCAGGATGAACAGGAACGAGGGCAGGAAGGTGAAGAAGGTGGCCACCGCCGCCGCGGCGAAGCCGGCCGCGAACAGCGCGTCGGGACCGAAGATCTCCTTGGTCCAGCCGCCGACGAAACCGACGAAGGCCACCACCATGATCAGCGGGCCGGGCGTGGTCTCGCCCAGGGCCAGGCCGTCGACCATCTGCAGCCCGGTGAGCCAGCCGTAGTGCTCGACCGCGCCCTGGTAGACGTAGGGCAGCACGGCATAGGCGCCGCCGAAGGTGAGCATGGCGGCCTTGGTGAAGAACCAGCCCATCTGGGCGAGCGTGCCCTGCCAGCCCGAATGCGCGATCAGCACGGCCATCGCCGCGGCCCAGATGCCCAGCCCGGCGGCCACCAGCATCGCCAGCCGGCCCTTCGAGTGCCGCGCGTGCGCCGGGGTCGGCGTGTCGTCGTCGATCAGCGCCGGGCCGTAATGCTTGTCGGCCGAGCCGTGGCCGCCGCCGGCGCTGAACTTCGCCGGCGCCACCCGCCCGCCGACCGCCCCGATGATGGCAGCGGCGAGCACGATCGCCGGGAAGGGCACGTCCAGGGCGAAGATGGCCAGGAAGGCCAGGGCGGCGATGGCCTTCAGCGCGCCGTTCTTGAGTGCGCGCGAGCCGATGCGCCAGGCGGCGAACAGCACGATCGCCACCACCGCGGGCTTGATGCCGTAGAGCACGCCGGCCACCGCCGGCAGGCTGCCCCAGGCGAGATAGACCCAGGACAGCCCGGCGAGGATGAAGAACGAGGGCAGGAAGAAAAGCAGCCCGGCGACGATGCCGCCGCCCAGCCCGTGCATCAGCCAGCCGATGTAGATCGCGAGCTGGATCGCCTCCGGGCCGGGCAGCAGCATGCAGTAGTTGAGCGCATGCAGGAAGCGCCGCTCCGAGATCCAGCGGCGGCGCTCCACCAGCTCCTGGTGCATCATCGAGATCTGCCCGGCCGGGCCGCCGAAGCTGATGAAGCCGAGCTTCAGCCAGTAGCCGAAGGCCTGGCCGGCCGAGACCGGCTGCGGCGCCGCCGCGGAAGGATCGCTCATCGTTTCTGGCCCCGTTCGGCGGCGTAGAGAAAATCGAAGATGTGGCAGGCGGATTCCAGCAGGTCGTCATCGTGCGGCGCCTGCGCCCGGGCGCCGGCCAGGATCGCCTCGACGCCGGCGGCCGCGTCGACCTCGATCCCGCCGGCATCGAGGTAATGGACGAGGGCGCCGATGCGCCGCAGCGCCGGGTCGTCGTCCAGGCCGAAGCTGGCAGCGAGCACCTCGAAGGTCACCCGGCCGGCGGCGTGGCTGAAGTCGGCGCCGTCGAAGTCGAAGCCGAGCGCGCGCTTCGGGCAGTCCTGAGGCCGCGCCAGCCAGACGAAGCGCGCCGCGGGGTCGATGAAGCGCCGTATCAGCCAGGCGCTGGCCATGCGGTCCACCCACATGTTCCGGCGCGTGGCCCAGGTGCGGCCGCGGTAGGCGGCCTTGTCGAGCCGGGGGATGGCGCCGGCGGCCGCGCGCGGCTCGTCCGGCGAGACCGGCGCGGCGAGTTCCTCGATGGCTGCGCGCGCCTGGGCCTGGGCTTCGCCGGGGAAGTAGTCGATCGCGGCGATCGCTGCCAGTTCGCGCTGCAGCGCCGGCAGCGCCCGGACCGCCGCCGCCGGGTCGCCCGCAGCGGCGCGGATCGCCTCGATCAGGCTGCGGTACTCGGCGGTGCGGTCGAACAGGTCGCGAAACGCGGCCTCCTGGGCCGGGTCGGCGCTCGCCACCCGCAGCACGTGGGCCTGGCCCTTGCCGTCGCCCACCGCGCGGGCGAGTTCGGCGAAGGCGCGCTGGGCGCGCGGACTTTCGGGCAGCAGCCAGACGCCGTCGCGCAGCGGCGCGCAGCCCAGCGCGCGCGTGGCGCGCCACACCCGCATGCGGGTGGCGGCGTTCGAGGTGGGCAGGCTGCAGACCAGGACCAGCCAGGGTTCGGGCGTCATGTAGACAATGATACATGACCGTTGAACATGTAACACACAGCGATCGCGGCATGCGCGTCCCGGGAGGGACGCGGACCTGCCGGGGACGGACTACCCGGCTGCGGCAGGCCCTCCGACGGGCGCCTCGGGGCGCCGGCTCACCAGGATGCGGTCGACCCGGTGCCGGTCCATGTCCACCACTTCGAAGCGGAAGCCGTCCCAGGCGAAGTGGTCGGACACCTTCGGAATCCTGCCCAGCGCGGTGATCACCAGTCCGGCGAGCGTGTGGTAGCCGCCGGTCGCCTCCTCGGGGAACGCCGCGGTGATTTCCAGCACCTCGCGCAATCGGTCGAGCGATACCGACCCGTCGATCAGCCAGGATCCGTCCTCGCGCTGCACCACGTCTTCCTCGCCCTCCTCGTCGGCCGCCGGCATGTCGCCGACCAGGGCCTCGAGCACGTCGTTCAGGGTCACCAAGCCCTCGATCTCGCCGAACTCGTCGACCACCAGCGCGAGTTCCGCCTTGTTGCGCTTGAAGTGCTCGAGCAGGTCCATCACGGTCACGGTCACCGGCACGTAGAGCGCCGGATCGACCAGCTTGGCCAGTTCGATCGGCCTGCCGGCGAGCGCCTGCTCGAGCAGGTCGGGCAGGCTGAGGATGCCGAGCACGTGGCCCAGATCTCCGCGGCATACCGGCATGCGCGTGTAGCGGGTCTGGTTGACCTTCTCCAGGTTGCGCTTGAGGTCGTCCTCGACGTCCAGGGCGACGATGTCCATCCGGGGCGTCATGATCGCCGGGATGCGCCGCTCGTCCAGCAGCAGCACCCGGGAGACCAGCGCGCGCTCCTGCTCCTCGAATATCCCGGCCTCCTCGCCCTCGCGCATCAGGCCGTGGATCTCCTCGGCGGTGACCGGCGGCTGGTTCCTGTGGCGCATGCCCATCAGCCGCAGGACGGTCTCGGTGGTCAGGCTGAGCAGGCGCACGAACGGGGCGGCCGCGCGCGACAGCCAGAACATCGGCCGGGACACCGCGGCGGCGACCGCCTCCGGGCGCAGCAGCGCGAGCCGCTTGGGCACCAGTTCGCCGAAGATGAGCGATACGAAGGTGATCGCGATGACCACGATGGCCAGTGCCATCTCGTCGGCGAAGGGTTCCAGGGCCGGGACGGCGGCGAGGTAGGGCTCGATGCGCGAAACCAGCGCCGCCTCGCCGTAGGCGCCGCTCAGGATGCCGATCGAGGTGATGCCCACCTGGATGGTGGACAGGAAATGGGCGGGTTCCTCCGCAAGGTCCAGGGCCTTGCCCGCGCCGCCGACTCCCGCATCGGCCATCTGCCGCAGCCGCACCTTCTTCGACGAGACGACGGCGATCTCGGACATGGCGAACACGCCGTTGGCCAGGATCATGGCGAGCAGGATCAGTATTTCCATGTGCGGGGGAGCGGGTTGCTGATGATGCGGCCGATTGTAACCGTAGCCCGGCGCCAGCCCGGGACAGGGCGGCGCGGTCGCAGCGGCGGCGGGGTCAGCCGGTGGTCGCGGACGGAGGTCCGGGGACCCCGGCGCATTCCTCGAAGATGCGGGCCCTGCAGGTGGCGCAGACGCTCCGGTCCAGGCGCTCGAAGGTGCGCGCCAGGGCTTCGCGCTTGGTGCCGTGGAACGCTTCCGTGCCGAAATCGGACAGGTAGGGCTGCCTGCGCAGGATGCGCGCCGCCTTCTCGCGCACGCCGTAGAAATACAGCCCGCCGCCCAGCCTGCGCCTGCGGCGCGCCTCCTGGGCGAGCAGTTCCACGCCGGCGATATCCACGAAGTTCATGCTCTTGGACATCAGCAGCATGTGCTTCTTGTCCGGCTGGCGCTCGGCCATGTCGTGGAAATACTCCTCGACGTGGCTCACCGCGCCGAAGTAGAGCGAGCCCTCGATGCGCACGATCTTCAACTGCGGGCACTCGGCCTGGCCGGGCCGCCGCTCGCGGAACTTGCGCTCCGGGTCGGCGGCGTCCGGGATCAGCGAGCGGATGCTCGGCCGCGAGGTGCGGTTGAGATAGAGCATCAGCGACAGCGCGATGCCGACCAGGATGGCGAATTCCAGGTGCATCACCAGGGTGGCGGCGAAGGTCACGCCGAGCACTGCGGCCTCGCTGCGGCTGGTGCGCACGATTGTGGCGATGTGGTGGAAGTCGATCAGCCCCCAGGCCACCAGGAACAGGATGCCGGACATCGCGGCGATCGGCAGGTAGGCGGCGAGCGGTGCGACCGCCAGCAGGATCAGGATCAGCGCGGCCGAGGCGAAGGCGGCGGCCAGCGGCGTACGCGCGCCGGCCTCGTAGTTGGCGCCCGAGCGGTTGAACGAGCCGGAGGAGGGATAGGCGGAGAAGAAGCTGCCGACGATGTTCGACAGCCCCTGGCCGATGAATTCCTGGTTGCCGTCGATGCGTTGACCGGACTTCACCGCCACCGAGCGGGCGATCGACACCGCCTCGGTCAGACCGAGCACGGTCACCGCCGCGGCGGCGCCGAGCAGGTGCTTGAGCGTGTCCAGCGTGAATTGCGGATGCGACAGCGGCGGCAGGGCGCCGGCCAGCGCGCCGATCGTGCGGATGCCTGTGACATCCTGGCCGTAGGCGGCGTTCAGCGCCAGCGCCGCCAGGCTGCCGGCGAGCATGGCGACGATCATGTAGGGCACCTTCGGCAGCCAGCGGCGCGCGGCGATCGCCACCAGCAGCGTAAACACGCCCACCGCCACCACGTGCGGCCGGATGCTGCCGAGCTGCAGGGCGAACTGGTGCAGCGTCTCGAAGAAGCT
>DATMWM010000250.1:0-4861 GCA_035562535.1 Rhodocyclaceae bacterium
ACGTTCGGCAGGCCGGCCGCGAGGTCCAGCGACTCCTTCAGGAAGTAGCCGGAGCCGGTGAGCGACCAGGCGATCCGCGGAGCTTCGTCGCGCTTCATTCGGCGGATTCTAGCCCGCGGCGTCCGGGCCGCGGAAACGCCGCGGCGCCGTCCGGCACGCCCGCCGGCGCGGCGGACGAGCCCTCAGGCGACGCTCCTGCCGCCGTGGGCGCCGCGGATGTTCAGGCGCTTCATCTTGCGGTAGATCGTGTTGCGGCTGGTCTTGAGCTGCTGGGCCAGGCTGGAGATGTTCCAGCGGTGGCGCTCCAGTTCGCGGATCAGCGCGTCGCGTTCGGCGGCCTCGAGCGAGTTCAGCCTGTCCTGGGGCATCTCCTGCGCGGGCGGCTCGCCCTGCGCCGGCTCGTTGCCCGGCTGCCGCATCTCCGCAGGCAGGTCGGCCAGCGTGATCACCCCGCCGTCGCACAGGGCGAGCGCGGTGCGCAGGGTGTTGCGCAGCTGGCGCAGGTTGCCCGGCCAGGCGTAGCCCTCGAGCGCGCTCATCGCCCGCGGCTCGATCGAGACGGCGTCCGGGTCCGCCGCCTCCTCGGCCAGCGTGTGCAGGATCAGCTCGCGGCGGTCGCCGCGCTCGCGCAGCGGCGGCAGCTGCAACACGATGCCCTGCAGCCGGTAGTAGAGATCCTCGCGGAACTGCCCCTGCGCGACCATCTCCTTCAGGTCGCGGTGCGTGGCGCTGATCAGCCGGAAATCCACCGACACCGGCGCCTCGCCGCCGAGCGGCACGACCATGCGGTCCTCGAGCACGCGCAGCAGGCGCGCCTGCAAAGCCAGGGGCATGTCCCCGATCTCGTCCAGGAAGAGCGTGCCGCCGTTGGACTGGCAGATCTTGCCGCGCCGGCCCTCGCGGCTGGCGCCGGTGAAGGCTCCGGACCGGTAGCCGAACAGCTCGCTCTCGATCAGCGATTCGGGCAGCGAGGCGCAGTTCACCGCGATGAAGGGTCCGCTCGCGCGGCAGCTCGCCCCGTGGATCGCCTTGGCGAAGACCTCCTTGCCGGTTCCGGTCTCGCCGTGCAGCAGGATGGCGATGTCCCGGTCGAGCACGCGCTGGGCGCAGCGCAGGTTGTGCGCCATGCGCGCATCGCCGAATTCCATCTGCGCCAGGCGCACGTCGCGCGCCGCTTCGGGGCGCCCGGCCGGGCGCCGGTCGGTGAACACCCGAAGCTGCCGGCCCGCGCGCTCCGGCTGCTGGGCCACCGCGAAGAAGCGCGCGCCCTGGCGGGTGCCGTAGACCGGGACCGGGTGGAAGGAGGCGGCGGCGCTGCGGGTGGCGAGATCCACCACCGAGGTGCCGAACAGGGTCGCGATTTCGCAGCCGGCCACCTCCTCGAAGCTGGCGAAACCGAGCTGGAACAGGGCGTTGCGGTTGGCCGCGGTCACCCGCCCGTCCTGCCCCAGGGCCAGTTCGCCCTCGTGCAGGGTGTAGATGAACTCGGGGCGGCTGTGGAAGCGCACGATGTAGTCGCCCTGATGCCGCGCCAGCAGCGCGCGGTTCTCGATCATCTGCGCGGACATGTTCACCAGCACCGCGGAATGCTGCTGCGGCAGCGGAGAGCGGCTGGACACGTCGAGAACCGCGGCGAGCCGCCCGCCGCCGTCGAAGATCGGCGCCGCGGTGCAGGTCAGTTCGATGTTGCGGGCGAGAAAGTGCTGGTCGCGATGGATCACCACCGGCGCCCTTTCCACCAGACAGGTGCCCATGCCGTTGGTGCCCTGCTCCTGTTCGCTCCAGACCGCCCCCTCGCGCAGCCCCAGGCGTGCCGCCTCGCGGCTGTAGCCGGGCTCGCCGACCACGGAAAGCAGAACCCCGTCCGCGTCGGTCAGCACCACCGTGGTCTGGGAGTCGGCGAGCTGCTGGTAGAGGTTGGCCATCTCGAACCGGGCGCAGGCCACCAGTTCCTCCAGCCGGCCGCCGCGCTCGCTCAGTTCGGCGGCGGCGACCTGCCCGGGATCGCGCACGCGCCCCGGGTCCAGCCCGTATTCGTTGATGCAGCGTATCCACGAACGGGATACGAGATCGTGCGGCTGCCGGGGCATTTCCGACAGCACCGAGTAGACCGATCTCACGTGTTCCGTGACCCGATCCGTCATATGTACCCTCCTCCGGCAACGACACGGCCCGGGTCATTGCGCCGGGCACTGGTTCTCGGCTTTCCGCGCGGGTCGCCCTCCGGCCGCCGTTGATCGGCAGCCGCGAAACCGCGCATCGAGCTGAATCCAGTCTAGCACCATTCCAGTGCCCCGGCGGCATCCGTTCGGTGAATCCCGGCGGCCCGCGGTCACGGCCGGCGATGCGGGTTTGGCGCCGGGCGGCGCCATCGGCGACAATCGCGGATCGCCCGGTCCTGCCCCGCCACCGATCTTGTCCCCGAAGAACATCCGCACCCTGTTCGAGCGGCTGCAGGCCGCCGACCCGAACCCGCGCAGCGAACTCGAATACGGGACGCCGTTCCAGCTTCTGACCGCGGTGATCCTGTCGGCCCAGGCCACCGACAAGGGGGTCAATCTCGCCACGCGCCGGCTGTTCCCGCTCGCGCCCACGCCCGAGGCGATGGTGGCGCTCGGCGAAGAGGGCCTGGCCGAGCAGATTCGCACCATCGGCCTGTACCGCACCAAGGCGCGCAACGTGATCGCCATGGCGCGCCTGCTGCTCGAGCGGCACGGCGGCGAGGTGCCGGACTTCCGCGAGGCGCTGGAGGCGCTGCCCGGGGTCGGGCGCAAGACCGCCAACGTGGTGTTGAACGTCGCCTTCGGCCAACCCACGATCGCGGTGGATACCCACATCTTCCGCGTGGCCAACCGCACCGGCCTGGCGCCGGGCAAGAACGTCGGCGAGGTCGAGGCGAAACTGCTGCGCGCGGTGCCGAAGGCATTCCGCCTGCACGCCCACCACTGGCTGATCCTGCACGGGCGCTATGTCTGCAAGGCGCAGCGGCCGGCCTGCGAGCGCTGCACGATCCGCGACCTGTGCGAGTATCCTGACAAGCGCGCCTGACGACCCACCCCGCCCGTTCGCGAACCTTCCCGCCATGCCTCCGATCGCCGCCACCGCGCTGGTCACCGCGCCCAAAGCCAGTCCCGAACTCGCCGCCGAAGCGGTGCGGGAGGCGCTGGAGCGCGCCGGCACGGACATCGCCCGCGGCGTGCTGCTCTTCCTGTCCGCCGAGTTCGCCCGGATCGTCCAGCCGGCGGTGCTCGCGGCCTCCCGCGTGGCGCGCAGCATGCAGGTCGTCGGCTGCACGGCCCCGGGCATCTTCACCGAGGCCGACTGGATCCTCGACCGCCCCGCGGCCTGTGCGATGGTGTTCGGCGGCTCGGTCGCGGTCGGCCCACCGGACGAGGACGGCGCCCGGGCGACGCTCACCCTGGCCCTGCCCCAGGCCGCCGGTGCGGCCTGGATCGCCGCCCGGCCGCGCCGCTTCGGAATGCTCTCGGCCGACGGCGCGGCGCAGAACCCCGGGCGGATCTGGGTGCGGGCCAAGCCGGCCGCCGAGGGCATCGCCGAGGCGGCGATCACCGGGGCGCGGAGCGCGATCGCGGTCTCGCGCGGCCTGCGCCGCCTGAACGAGCCGGCGCCCGTCGATCGCGCCGAGGGCTACGACCTGCACCGGGTGGGCGGCCACCCGGCGCTCGCCACGCTGCTGCGGGAACTGCCGCTGGAATTGCGCGAGATGGTCAGGCTGCCGCATCACCTGCTGTTCGCCGGCGTGATGGGCGCGGACGCCGGGGAGACGCCCGCGCAGGAGCGCTTCGACCTCGTCCCGGTGATCGCCGCCAATGCCGAGGACCGCTCAGTGACGCTGGGCGGACGGATCGAGCCGGGCAGCCGGCTGTTCTGGTGCATGCGCCAGCCGCTGGCGGCGGAACGCGACACCCGGGTGGCGCTCGATGCGGCGGCGGCCGGACTGGACGCTGCGCCGGATTTCGGCGTGGTCTTTTCCTGCGTCGGCCGCGGGCCCTACTTCTTCGGCGGACCCGACCGCGACCTGGAAATCCTGCGCGAGCGCTTTCCGGGCATGCCGTTCATCGGCGCCTATGGTGCCGGCGAGATCGGCACGCTGGCCTCCGGCAGCCGGCTGCTGCTGAACAGCGCGGTGTTCGCTCTGTTCCGCCGCGATGTTTAGCCCGACCCGGGACCAGGCCCGGCGCTTCTTCGTCGAGGCCTGGCGCAAGCGGCGGCAGGGCGAGATCCTGTCCGGGCTGGAGCATCTGGCGGCCGACCTGGTGCTCGCCCATCCGGAATACCACGCCCTGCTCGACGATCCCGAAGAGGCGCTAGCAAAGGATTTCTCGGCCGAGGCCGGCCAGCCGAATCCCTTCCTGCACCTGTCGCTGCATCTGGCCATCGAGGAGCAGCTTTCCATCGACCAGCCGCCGGGCATCCGGCGCATCGCCGACGCGCTGGCGGCGCGTACCGGCGACCGGCACGCGGCGCTGCACGAGATCCTGGAGTGCCTGGGCGAAACGGTCTGGCGGGCCCAGCGCGACGGCGCGCCGCCCGACGCCGACGCCTATCTGGAGTGCCTGCGCCGGCGCGCCGGGTGAGCCCGCCGCGGGCGCTCAGGCGGCGAGCGCCAGGCCGGCCTTGGCCAGCCCCTCCACCAGGCGCTTTTCCAGCTCGTCGTCCTTGATCAGGCGGGCGATCAGGTCGGCTCCGCGCGCGGGGAAATCGGGCTGCAGGGCGAGCAGTTCCGCCACGCCGGCAGCCGCCTGCCCGCCCGCCCCGACATGGCCGGCGGCGGCGGCGCGCAGCAGCGGATCCCAGTAGAGCGTCGGAATGCGCACGGCAGTCGTGGCCTCCAGCGCCT
>DATMWM010000251.1:0-7337 GCA_035562535.1 Rhodocyclaceae bacterium
CTCCAGAACATGCGCATGTCCTGCAACAGCACGTACCTGCTCGATCAGGAGACCGACCACGGCGTCAAGGCCGACGAACTGGCGGCGCTGCTCGACGGCCTCTTCGTGCAATCGGAGGCGAAGGCGGTGGTGTTCAGCCAGTGGACGCGCACGCACGACATCGTGATCCGCCGGCTGGAGGATCGCGGGCTGGGCTACGTCAGCTTCCACGGCGGCGTGCCTTCGGACCAGCGCCCGGCGCTGGTGGAACGATTCCGCGACGATCCGGCCTGCCGCGTATTCCTGTCCACCGACGCCGGGGCGACCGGGCTGAACCTGCAGCACGCCTCGGTCCTGGTGAACATGGACCTGCCGTGGAATCCGGCGCTTCTGGAACAGCGCATCGGCCGCATCCACCGCATGGGTCAGAAGCGCCCGGTACAGATCGTGAACTTCGTCGCCAAGGGCACCATCGAGGAGGGCATGCTCTCGGTGCTTGCCTTCAAGCGCTCGCTCTCGGCGGGCATCCTCGACGGCGGGTCGAGCGAAATCTCGCTCGGAGGCTCGCGGCTCTCCCGCTTCATGAAGGAGGTGGAGAACGCCACTGGCCGCATGGGGGAGGGCGAAGCCATGGTCCCGGCGGAAGAGGCGGCGGGCGTCGCCGCCGCACCGGTCGAATCGCCAGTCGACGAGGCGGTTGCTACCGACGAGTCACGCATTGCTGGCGACGTCGCATCGGCAGCCGAAGCTCCCGCGCCGGAAGGCGCCGAGCCGCCGCCGCGGGACGCGGCCTCCGATCCCTGGGTGGTGCTGTTGCAGGCCGGAGCAAAGTTGGTCTCCGCGCTCAGCGCCGCGACGGATCCCGCGGCCGCGGCACATCCCTGGATCGAACGCGATCCGGCGAGCGGCGCGCGCAGCCTCAGGCTGCCGTTGCCGCCGCCGCAGACCGCGCGACGGCTGGCTGATGCGCTCTCGGCGATCGCGGAATCGCTGCGCGGACGAGCAGGGCGCGAGTAACCGCACGTCGCGCCATTTTCATTCGCAGCAAGCTGTCTGGACGCCCAAGCGGCCCGGGACAGCTTGCTTCGATTCTGCGTTACACTGCGGGGCACGGTCAGGCACCGTCGAACGGTTTGGCAGCGGACGATCCCGTGCAACTTGTTGATCAATAACGTCTATTTTCTGCCGAATCGGCATGCGGTGCAGGGGGTCGGAAGTTCGAATCTTCTCGCCCCGACCATTTCGATTTCCACCTTGCGGGGCGGGGCCTGGATGGCGGACAAGCACCGTCTGTTCGAGTCGTATTGGCGCTTCGCTCCTTCGCCGCCTTCCTCGTCGCTAGAAAACGATGCGCATCCTGGTCAGCAATGACGACGGGTATTTCGCGCCCGGGATCGAGGTCCTCGCCCGGACCCTGGCGCCGGTGGCCGAGGTGGTCGTGGTGGCGCCCGAGCGCGACCGCAGCGGGGCGAGCAACTCGCTGACGCTGGACCGGCCGCTGATGCTGCGCACCGCGGCCAACGGCTTCCACTATGTGAATGGCACGCCCACGGACTGCGTGCACCTGGCGGTAACCGGCATGCTCGACCGCCTGCCGGATATGGTGGTGTCCGGCATCAATCACGGCGCCAACATGGGCGACGACACGATCTACTCCGGCACCGTCGCCGCGGCCACCGAGGGTTACCTGCTCGGTATTCCCTCGATCGCCGTGTCGCTCGCCGGCAAGCCGGGCGAGCATCTGCAGTCGGCGGCGGCGGTCGCGCTGGAACTGGTGAAGCGGTTTCAGCGCGATGGCTTCGGCGAGCCGGTGCTGCTCAACGTCAACGTGCCCGACCTGCCGCCGGAGCGCATCGGCGGCATGCGGGTCACCCGGCTGGGCCGCAGGCACAAGGCCGAGGGCATGGTCAAGCAGGTGAACCCGCGCAACGAGACCGTTTACTGGATCGGCGCCGCCGGCGCGGCCCAGGACGCGGGCGAGGGCACCGATTTCCATGCCGTGGCTTCCGGCCAGATTTCGGTGACGCCGCTGCAGATTGACCTGACCCACAACGCGCAGCTGGACAAGCTCGCCCGATGGATCGCCTGACCCGCAGTCCGACCCAGGGGGCCGGCCTGACCTCGCAGCGCACGCGCGCGCGCATGGTCGAGCGGCTGCGCGAGCAGGGCATCCGCGACGAGGCGGTGCTCGGCGCCATGGCCGCGGTGCCGCGGCATGCCTTCGTCGAGGAGGCCCTCGCCAGCCGCGCCTACGAGGACACGGCGCTGCCCCTGGGCTTCCAGCAGACGATCTCGCAGCCCTTCGTCGTCGCGCGGATGATCGAGATCGCGCGCGCGGGGCGCGAACTGGGCAAGGTGCTGGAGGTGGGTGCGGGCTGCGGTTACCAGGCGGCGGTGCTCTCGCGCATCGCGTTCGAGGTGTACTCGATCGAGCGCATCGCGGCGCTGCTCGACCGGGCGCGCGCGAACTTGCGGCCGATGCGCTTGCCAAACGTCCGGCTGAAGCACGCCGACGGCTCGTGCGGCCTGCCCGAGGCGGCACCGTTCGATACAATCATCGTGGCCGCGGCCGCCGCCAGCGTGCCGGCGGCGTTGCTGGAGCAGCTCGCCGTGCGCGGCCGCCTGGTGCTGCCGCTGGGCGCGCGCGAGCAGTGCCTGTGCGTGATCGAGCGCAGCGCGCGCGGCTACGCGCAGACGCAGCTCGATCCGGTCCGCTTCGTCCCTCTGGTGGCGGGAGTCGAATGAGCATCGCGATGTCGAATTCATTGAGGCGCACGGCGCTCTGCGTGGCGGCGGCCGTCGTGCTGGCCGCATGCGCCAGCCGGGGACCGGCCCCGGTGATCGATCGCCCGCGGCCGCCGGCGCCCGAGGTGTCCCGGCCCGGGGTCGACGTGCATGTCGTGCGCAAGGGCGACACGCTGTACAGCATCGCGCGCGCCTACGGCCGCGACCCCAAGGATCTCGCCGCCTGGAACAACCTGGAAAGCCCGGGGGTGATCTCGGTCGGACAGTCGCTTCGGCTGGCGCCGCCCGAGCCGGTGGCGCCGCCTGCCGGGGTCGTGGTGAATCCGATCCTGCCGCCGGGCCAGGTCGAGGCCAGGCCGATCGCCGGCGTGCCGGCCGCGCCCCCGCCGGCCGCGGACAACCTGGTCCGCGAGCCCAAGGGCGGCAAGCAGCCGTATTCCGAACAGGCCCTGGCGATGCTGCAGAAGCGCGACGAGACTGTCGCGGCGGTGCCGCCCGCCGCGGGCCGCGAGACTCCCAAGGCGGAAATCAAGCCCGAGGCAAAGCCTGAACCCAAGCCCGAGGCCCGGGTCGAGCCCAGGCCGGAAGCCGGGCCGGAGGCGAAAGCCGGCGACAACGAAAGTGGCATCGACTGGGCCTGGCCGGCGAGCGGGAAGCTGATCGGCGAGTTCAACGATCCGTCGAACAAGGGCGTCGACATCGGCGGCAGGCCCGGCGACCCGGTGCTGGCGGCGGCGGGCGGCCGGGTGATGTACGTCGGCTCCGGGATCCGCGGCTACGGCAACCTGGTGATCGTCAAGCACAGCAACGGCTATCTGAGCGCCTATGCCCACAACCGGAAGATCCTGGTCAAGGAAAACCAGCCGGTGACCAAGGGGCAGAAGATCGCCGAACTCGGCGACAGCGACGCCGACCAGTCCAAGCTGCATTTCGAGATCCGCCGCCAGGGCAAGCCGGTCGATCCGCTGAAGTATCTCCCGCCGCGTTAGCACGTCATGGCCGAGCCGGCTGATCCCGAGGAACTCGATCCGGAGGAGCCGGGCGCCGGCGCCGAGACGGAGCCGGCGGTCGAGCCCGCGGAAGACAGCGAGTTCCGCAGCGACGTCACCCAGCTCTATCTGAACGAGATCGGCGCCAGCCCGTTGCTCAGCGCCGAGCAGGAACGCGAGCTGGCGCACCGGGTGCGCGAGGGGGACTTCGCCGCGCGGCAGAAGATGATCGAGCGCAACCTGCGGCTGGTGGTGAACATCGCCAAGCACTACCTGAACCGCGGCATCCCGCTGCTCGACCTGGTCGAGGAAGGCAACCTCGGGCTGATCCACGCCCTGGAGAAGTTCGACCCGGCCCGCGGCTTCCGCTTCTCGACCTATGCCACCTGGTGGATCCGCCAGAACATCGAGCGCGCGATCATGAACCAGTCGCGCACCATCCGGCTGCCGGTGCACGTTGTCAAGGAGCTGAACCAGGTACTGCGCACGCTGCGCGGCCTGGAAGCGGCCGGCACGACCGATGCCAAGGCCGAGGAGATCGCCCAGCTTCTGGACCGCTCGGTGGCGGACGTGCGCCGCGTCCTGGCGCTGAACGAGCACACCGCCTCGCTGGACGCGCCGCTGGACGTGGACCCGAACCTGTCGATCGGTGAGTCGCTGGCCGACGAACAGGCGCCGACGCCGGAGGCGCAGATCCAGGTCGCCGAGATGGAGACGCTGGTGCGCGGGTGGATCGCGCTGCTCGGCGAGAAGCAGCGGCTGGTGATCGAGCGGCGTTACGGCCTGCACGGCTGCGAGGTGCAGACCCTGGAGGAACTGGCCGAGGACCTGGGGCTGACCCGCGAGCGCGTGCGCCAGATCCAGATCGAGGCGCTGAGCCAGTTGCGGCGCATCATGCGCCGGCGCGGCATCTCCCGCGACGTTCTGTTATAGGCCGGCGCCGCGCCGCTCGCGCAGCACCTGCGCGAGCTGGAACACCGCCATGGCGTAGAAGCTGCTTCGGTTGTAGCGGGTGAGCACGTAGAAGTTGTTGTAGCCGAGCCAGTACTCGGTCGGCGCGTTCGGCGTGACCAGGTCGATCAGGGCGCTCGGCTCGGCCGACGCGGTGCGCGCGAACGGCAGGATGCCGTGGCTCGCCAGATCGTCCGCGGAGTACTTCGGCTGCACGCCGCCGTCGGCCAGCGGCGCCGCGGCGGGCGGCACGAAAGCCGGCACCGCCACCGGCGCGCCCGGCTGCCAGCCGTGCTGCTGCAGGAAGTGGGCGACGCTGCCGATCGCGTCCGCCGGGCTGGCGCTCAGGTCCGCCCGGCCGTCGGCATCGAAGTCGACCGCGTAGCGCCGGTAGCTCGATGGCAGGAACTGCGGGATGCCGAGTGCGCCGGCGGATGCATTCACCGGATCGTACGCCGGCCGGCCCGTGTCCCGGGCGAGCAGCAGCAGTTCCTCGAGTTCGCGGCGGAACAGCTCGGAGCGCGGCGGGTAGTCGAAGGCCAGGGTGGCCAGGGCCGCCAGGGCCTGGAACCGGCCGGTGATCCGCCCGTACAGCGTCTCCACGCCGATGATCGCGACCACGATTTCGGCCGGCACGCCGAAGCGCGCCTCGGCGGCCCGCAGCGTTTCCGCGTGCCGCGCCCAGAAGGCCAGCCCCTCGTCGATGCGCGTATCGTCCAGGTAGCGCGAGCGGTAGGCCCGCCAGGAGCGGATCCCCGGGTCGCTCGGCGGCCGGATCGCCTTGATCACCGCCGCCTGGAAATGCACGCCGGCGAAGACTTCGAGCAGGGCGGCCGGATCCAGCCGGTTGCGCCCGGCGACTTCGGCGACGAAGGCCTGCACCTCCGGCCGGGTGGCGTAATCGGCGGCGGCGGCCGCAGACTGCTGCGGCACGAGCAGGCAGAGCAGGGCGGGGAGGAGGCGGGCAAATCGGGTCAGGCGGGTCAGGCGGGCAGGCATGGTGTTGGGTTTCATCGGCGTGATCGCGGTTTCAGCCGCCGGACGCGCGCCCGCAGTTCCGGCAGCAGTTCGGCGCGGCTTCCCCGGCCGTAGCGCAGCGTCGCGTAGCCGGCGGCGATCGCCTCGACCTGCTCGGCCAGGTCGGGGCGGGCCAGGCCGACCCGGCGGGCGTAGTCGGATGGGCCTTCCCAGTTCTGCCGGGCCAGTCCGACCCGGGCGAGCTTGCGCGAAAGCCGGCGCCAGGCGCGCTGCACCGGGTCGGCGTCCAGCCGCTCGCGCATCGCCCAGGCCACCAGGATCAGCATCAGCGTACCGGCGACCACCGTCAGCGCCGCGGTCATCGCCTGCCAGTCCGGATTCGCCATGCCCAAACGGCTGAGCAGTTCGCGCTGTCTCTGGGCATTGTAGCCGAGCACCCACTGGTTCCAGGCATTGGCCGCCGCCTCCCAGCGGAACTGCAGCGCGCGCAGCCAGTCGGCGTCGGCGCGCACCAGCAGCGGCAGCGCTTCGCCGGCGGGCAGCGCGGCGGCGATGCCGCGCTCGACCCGGTCGGGTGCGACCGCGGCGGTCGGGTCGTAGCGCAGCCAGCCGCGTCCCTGGATCCAGATCTCCGCCCAGGCGTGGGCGTCCGACTGGCGCACCGTGAGATAGCCGTCCACCGGATTGACCTCGCCGCCCTGGTAGCCGGTGACCACCCGGGCGGGGTGGCCGGCGGCGCGCATCAGGAATACGAAGGTGGCCGAGTAGTGCTCGCAGAAGCCCTGGCGGGAGCCGAACAGGAACTCGTCGACGCTGTGCTGTCCGAGCAGCGGCGGCGACAGCGTGTAGTAGAAGGGCTCGCTGCGGAATTTGGCCAGGATGCGCTCGGCCAGGGCGCGCGGATCCGGCTGTTCCGCGGCCCACTCGGCGGCCAGCGCCCGGGCGCGCGGGTTGTAGCCGGACGGCAGCCGGCGGGCCGCCGCGACGCGCTCGGTCTTCTCGTCGGCGCCGGCGGTCATCGAAGGATGGGAGACGATCTCGTAGCGCAGGCGGGCGCGCACCGGCAGCCTGGACAGCAACTGGTACTCCGCGCCGATCTGGGCCTCGCCGGGGATGCTGCCGGGCAGGTCGAGCGCGAACATCCACTGCCGGTTGTGCGCTTCCAGCGTCACCGTGTAATCGACCGCCGGACCCTGCGGCCGGTAGGGCAGTTCGGCCCCGGGGGTGGCGAGCGAGGGCCGCCAGGTCTGCCCGTCGAAGTAGGTCAGCACCGGTCCGCGCCAGTAGAGCTGGCGCGGCGGCGGAGGCGGCCCCTCGAAATCGGCGCGGAAGGCGACCTCGGAGGACAGGCTCAGCTGGCTGATCGATCCCGGGGACATGGTCTCGGCCAGGCCGGTCATGCCCTCGGCGCTTTCCGTGGGCATGCCCCACAGCGGACCGGGCAGCCGTGGAAAGAGCACGAACAGCGCGAGCATGAACGGCACCGCCTGGCCGAGCAAGGTGGCCGCCGTGCGCAGGGCGGAACCGGCCTGCTCGACCGCCGAATTCAGCGCAAGCAGGGCGCCGGTGATCACCACCAGCGCGGCCGCCGAGGCGCCGGCCAGCAGCAGGCTCTCCTCCTGGAAGAACAGCGCGATCTGCAGGAAGTAGCAGAGAAACAGTGCCGTCAGCGCGTCCCGGCGGGTCCGGCCCTCC
>DATMWM010000252.1:0-6162 GCA_035562535.1 Rhodocyclaceae bacterium
CCCCTGAAGTACTCGACCTACGACGCCGGACGCTTCCGCGCGGACGGCGTTCGGGTCGTCCCGCCGGCGACCGTGCGCCGCGGGGCCTTCGTCGCGCGCAACGTGGTGCTGATGCCGAGCTACGTCAACATCGGCGCGAACGTCGGCGAGGGCACGATGGTCGACACCTGGGCCACGGTCGGCTCCTGCGCCCAGATCGGCCGCAACGTGCACCTTTCCGGCGGCGTGGGCATCGGCGGCGTGCTCGAACCGCTCCAGGCCAATCCCACCATCATCGGCGACAACTGCTTCGTCGGCGCGCGTTCCGAGGTGGTGGAAGGCGTGATCGTGGAGGACGACTGCGTCATCTCGATGGGCGTCTATATCGGGCAGAGCACGCGCATCTACAACCGCGAGACCGGCGAGATCACCTACGGCCGGATTCCCGCCGGCTCGGTGGTGGTCTCCGGCAACCTGCCCTCGGCCGACGGGCGCTACAGCCTGTATTGCGCCGTCATCGTCAAGCAGGTGGATGCCAAGACCCGCGCCAAGGTCGGCATCAACGAACTGCTCAGGGGCGTGTGAGCGCCGTACCGGAGGCCCGACCCCCGTGCCAGACCGAACCCCTTCGAACGCGGACCGACCGATGATCTTCGACCGGCTGTTCCACCTGATGGCCGAGAAGCAGGCCTCGGACATCTTCGTGACCGCGGGCACCCCGATCCACATCAAGATCCAGGGCACCACCATCCCGATCAACCAGCAGGTGATGGACCCGGCCACGATCCAGCGCATGGCCTACGAGATGATGTCGGCCGACCAGATCAAGCGCTTCGAGGACACGAAGGAGATGAACCTCTCCTTCGGCGTGCGCGACGTCGGCAACTTCCGGGTCAACGTGTTCTGGCAGCGCGGCAGCATCGGCATCGTGGTGCGCTTCATCCAGGGCGTGATCCCCTCGCTGGGCACCCTGGGCCTGCCGCCGATCCTGTCCGAGATCATCATGGAGAAGCGCGGCCTGGTCCTGGTGGTCGGCGCCACCGGCTCGGGCAAGTCGACCACCATGGCGGCGATGCTCGACTACCGCAATACCAACCGCACCGGCCACATCCTGACCATCGAGGACCCGATCGAGTACCTGTTCCGGCACAAGAAGTCGGTGGTCAACCAGCGCGAGATCGGCATGGACACGCTGTCCTGGGGCGACGCGCTGAAGAACGCCATGCGCCAGGCGCCGGACTGCATCCTGATCGGCGAGATCCGCGACCGCGAAACCATGCAGTCGGCGCTGGCCTACGCCCAGACCGGCCACCTCTGCCTGGCCACGCTGCACGCGAACAACTCGTACCACGCGATGAACCGGATCATCAACTTCTTCCCGCTGGAGAGCCGGCCGCTGCTGTTCCTCGACCTGTCGGTCAGCCTCAAGTGCATCATCTCCCAGCGGCTGGTGAAGAACCCGGACGGCAGGCGCATCCCGGCGGTGGAGATCCTGCTCAACACCCGCCACGTTGCCGAACTGATCGAGCGCGGCGAGATCAACCAGATCAAGGAAGCGATGGAGCAGAGCCTGGCCCCGGGATCGCAGACCTTCGAGCAGGACCTCTTCCGGCTCTACAGGGAGAACGCGATCACCCTGGAGGAGGCGCTGGCCAACGCAGATTCGCCGACCAACCTGTCCTGGCTGATCAACAACTCACAGTTGTCCGGCGGCAGTTCGACCGAGCCGGCGCCGAGCCCGGTGCTCGAGTTCGACAAGCCGAACCCCACCGGCGCCGCGTCCTTCAAGGAGTTCTCGCTGGACCTGGACGACGCCGCCCAGAGTTGAGCGGGAGCGTCGCACAGCCATCGGCCGCGCCGGATCGCCTCGCGCCGGACGGCATGCCACCGTCCCCGCGCGCACTCGCCGCCCGACCCTGAACGCATGAACGAAGTCCTCGACCTCGCCTGTCAACTGATCGCCCGTCCCTCGGTCACGCCGCAGGACGCGGGCTGCCTGGACCTGATCGCCGCGCGGCTCGCCCCGCTCGGCTTCGCCGCCGAGCGCATCGATCGCGGCGGTGTGGCCAACCTGTGGGCGCGGCGCGGATCGGAGGCGCCGCTGCTGTGCTTCGCCGGCCACACCGACGTGGTGCCGCCCGGCCCGCTCGACCAGTGGCGCTCGGACCCGTTCGTGCCGGCGCTGCGCGAGGGCATGCTCCACGGGCGCGGCGCGGCGGACATGAAGTCCTCGCTCGCCGCCTTCGTGGTCGCCGCCGTGCGCTTCGTCGCCGCGCATCCAGACCATCCGGGCTCGATCGCCCTGCTGCTCACCTCGGACGAGGAAGGCGACGCGGTCGACGGCACGGTGCGCGTCGTCGAGGCGCTGCGCGCACGCGGCCAGCGCATCGACTGGTGCATCGTCGGCGAGCCGACCGCGGCGGCCCGGCTCGGCGACACGATCAAGAACGGCCGGCGCGGCTCTCTCTCGGGAAGGCTCACGGTGCGCGGCGTGCAGGGGCACGTCGCCTATCCGCAGCTCGCGCGCAACCCGGTGCATCAGGCCGCGCCGGCGCTCGCCGAACTCGCCGCCACCGAGTGGGACCGCGGCGACGACTGTTTCCCGCCGACCTCCTGGCAGATCTCGAACATCCATGCCGGCACCGGGGCGAACAACGTGATCCCGGGCACGCTGGAGATCCTGTTCAACTTCCGCTTCGCCCCGGTGTCGAGTCCGGACGCGCTCAGGCAGCGCCTGGAAGCGGTGCTGGCGCGCCACGGCCTGGATTTCGAGATCCGGTGGACGCTCTCGGCCAGGCCCTACTTCACCCCGGCCGGCGAGCTGGTGGCGGCGGCGGTCGCAGCGGTCCGCGACGCGGCCGGCGTCGAGCCCGAGCTGTCGACCACCGGCGGCACCTCGGACGGGCGCTTCATCGCCGAAATCTGCCCGCAGGTGATCGAACTCGGGCCGCTGAACGCCACCATCCACAAGATCGACGAGTGCATCGCGGTGGCCGACCTGGAGCCGCTGGCGCGCATCTACGCCGGCGTGCTGGAAAGGCTGCTGCGCCGATGAGCGGCCCGCCCGCCTCCGTCCGCCCGGCCGCGCCGGCCCCGGACGCGGAAGCCCTGCAGGAATTCGTCACCGTGCGCGACTGGCTGCGCTACGCGGTCAGCCAGTTCCAGTCGGCCGGCCTGGTGTACGGGCACGGCACGCAGGACGCCTACGACGAGGCGGCCTACCTGATCCTGCACACCCTGCACCTGCCCCTGGACCGCCTGGAGCCCTTCCTCGACGCTCGGCTGCTCGGCGCCGAGCGCGCCGACCTGTCGCAGGTCCTGCGGCGACGGGTCGAGGAGCGCATCCCCGCGGCCTATCTGACCAACGAAGCCTGGCTCGGCGACTTCCGCTTCTACGTCGACGAGCGGGTCATCGTGCCGCGCTCCTATTTCGCCGAACTGCTCGAGGAGGCGCTGGCGCCCTGGATTCCGGATCCGGAGCGGATCGACTCGGCGCTCGACCTGTGCACCGGCTCCGGCTGCCTTGCCATCGTCATGGCGCACGCCTTCCCGCACGCGCGCATCGACGCGGCGGACCTTTCGGCCGACGCGCTGGAGGTGGCGCGGCGCAACGTCGCCGATTACGGGCTCGGGGAGCGGGTCGAACTGGTCCGCTCGGATCTGTTCGGCGCGCTGGCCGGGCGGCGCTACGACCTGATCGTCAGCAATCCGCCTTACGTCACCGGGCCGGCGATGCGCGCGCTCCCGGCCGAATACCGGCACGAACCGGAGATCGCGCTCGCCGCCGGCGAGGACGGACTCGCCGCCGTGCGCCGCATCCTGGCCGACGCGCCGCGGCATCTGACGCCGGGGGGAATCCTGGCGGTGGAAGTCGGGCATAATCGCGCCATCGTGGAGGCGGCCTTCCCCGCCCTCCCCTTCACCTGGCTCGAATCCCGTAGCGGCACCGGCATGGTATTCCTCATTTCCGGTGATCAATTCGGGTAAACCCGCAAGCGCCGTTTTGGTGTTGCGGCGCCCTTGCCGGCGGGTGTATTTTCGCGTGCTCGAAAAGAAGAACAAACCGCAGAAATCGAACTGAGGAAGACTTACGAGATGGCAACCGATCGGCCGATCCTCCTGGTCGAAGACAATCCCGACGACGAGGCGCTCACGCTGCGCGCCTTCGGCAAGAACCGCATTCCGAACCAGGTGATCGTGGCGCGCGACGGCGTCGAGGCACTCGATTTCCTGTTCGGCACCGGCGCCCATGCGGGCCGCGACCTGTCGGTGATGCCGGCGGTGGTGCTGCTCGACCTGAAGCTGCCGCGCATCGACGGTCTCGAGGTGCTGCGCCGCATCCGCGCCGACGAGCGCACCCGCCTGCTGCCCGTGGTCATCCTCACCACCTCCAAGGAACAGCGCGACATCTTCGAGGCCTACAGCCTCGGCGCTAACAGCTACATCCGCAAGCCGGTGGATTTCGAGAAGTTCATCTACGCGGTCGGGCAGATGGGCATGTACTGGCTGCAGCTGAACGAACCGCTGGATTCTCCGCGCGGCTGAACACCCCGGCCGAAGGCCGTCCGCACGCGAGCACCTTCGACGCCCGTTCGATCCACCCTGAGAAGACAAAGGAAGAAACCATGCACACCCATCACACACTCGCCCTGGCCGCAGCCATCGCCTTCGCCGCCCTCACGGCGGGATGCGGGGGCGGCGGCGCGACCTCGACGACCCAGACCGAGGTGACCACCGTGAGCCAGGGCCAGCAGCTCATGGACCTCAAGAAGGCGCTCGAAAGCGGGGCCATCTCCCAGCAGGAATACGACCGGATGCGCGAGAAGATCATCCAGGGCAAGTAAGGCCGGCCCGCGGCGGCCTGTTCGCGGCCGCCGCAACGGACAGCGCGCCCGGCGTCCGCCCGCGCCGCAATCTTCCTGCAATCGCGACATGCTACAAACCGCCCCACCCAATCGCGTGGAGGCAGTTCATGGCGCACGTCTCACGATATCCGCATCGCCGCGGTCCGGCGCCGCTGCCGCGCCCGGGCTGGGCGCTGGAGGAGGAGTTCCACGAAGAGATCGACGAGGACGACCCGGACGATCCGGCCGAAGAGGAGGACGAGGCGGACCAGGACCGGGACGACCTGGCGTTATGCGCCGCGCGGGATTTCAAGGGCTTGGCGCGCGGGCGCGCGGCGGGCGTTGCCGCTCGCGCCGAAACGCTGTAGTGTTCGCACCGCTTCAGCGGCGCGCCGGAGAATGCCGCGGGCGACGGAGGGGACGGTTCACCGATCAGCAACTGCAACAGGAGCGATGAAGTGACCCACTTCGCCAGAGCCTACGAGGTCATCCGGGCAAAGCCGGAAAGCACCGAAGCGAACCATTACCGCGATTTCATCGACGCGCTCGAACGAGGCGCCAGCCTGCCGCTCGACGCGCTCTACGCGCTCAGCCACGAGGAATTCGAGGCCTGCGTGGGCATGCTGAAGGAATGGCGGCTGCGCCGCTTCTGCCACCAGACGCTCAGCCTGTTCGAGTGACCCGGCGCGGGGACGCCCGCGCCTGCCGGATCCCGCCGCCCGCTCAGAACCGGCCCGAGAGGGTCAGCCCGATCATCGGCGCCGTGGCGTAATCCTCGCTCACCAGATCCCCGCCGTTGGAATCTTCCAGCTTCAGCCGGCCGTTGAGCGCGGCCCCCGCATAGAAATCGAGGCGGGCTTCGCTGCCGAGCTTGCGCGAGATCCGCAGGAAGGCGGGCACCAGCCGCGACTCGCCGATGCCGTCGGGAAACGGGCCGGACTGATCCAGCCGGAAGCGGTAGGAGCGGTACGCAGCGCCGATGCCGGCGTCCCAGTTCTCGCCGAAGGCGTAGCTCAGTTCCAGTCCGGCCGGACCGGCCGGCCCGGCGGCGAAGGGATTGGCCAGGCGCCAGCGCTGATCGATCTTCCAGTCGACCACCAGATAGGGGAAGGCGACCGTCTTCTCGATCTGGCTGAACACGCCGGCGCCCAAGCCCACGGTCAGGTCCGCCGAGACGCTCTTCGCCGCCGAGGCCACCGCGCCATACTCCCAAGCCTTGCCGGAATCGGCGCCCGACTCGGCCGCATATTCGACCGTCGGCACCACCGCGAAGCGCCAGCCGCCGTCGGTAGCGTAGCTCACCGGCACCGAGAGGCCGATGCGTACCACGTTCTCCCAG
>DATMWM010000253.1:0-3468 GCA_035562535.1 Rhodocyclaceae bacterium
TCTGCAGGCTGGTCGGGCGCACCAGGCGGATGTCGCCGACGAACTTCTCCCAGACCCGGGCGTAGTCGTCGAGGTACAGGCGGCGCACCTCGTCGCTCATGCGCTTGAGCGCCTGCGGGTCGGTGAAGCGCGACTGCTGGCGGTCGGTGATGCCCATGACCCAGGATTCCTCCTCCGCGAGCTGCCGGGTCACCTTCTCGGCCTCCTTGACGAAGGCCTTGTGGTAGCCGTCGTAGGTGAACAGGCCGGGCACGCCCTGGGTCAGCGGCGCCCCGCTGGCGCGCTCGATCACCAGCGGTGCGGCTGGTCCGGCCACCTGGCTGATGCGGAATTCGGGTATGTCCGCGCCCACGCCCTGGCGCTTGAGACGGCTGTACACGCGCTGCGGCAGCGGCAGCGCGGCGAGCTGGGTGCGCAGTTGTTCGATGAGTTGCGCGTCGGCGGGCAGCGGCGGATTCACCGGGCCGCGGGCGAACAGCGTGTCCAGGTGTGCTTCGAGCGCCTTGCGGTCCTCGACCGGGACGTCGCGCGGCAGGTTGCGCTCCCAGTCGGCGGTGACCCAGACCTTGATCGCGTCGGCGTCGAAGTGCTGCGGGTCGTGGAACATCAGATAGGCCTTCAGCCCCTCGTACTGCAGTTCGGGGTTGTCGCGGCCGCTGGCCCTGAGCTGCTCCTCGACCCGATAGACCAGCCGCTGCAGGAAGGTGTCCTGGATCAGGCGGCGGTAGGCGGCGGTGCTGGCCGAGGAGAGCTTGTCGCCCTGGAACAGGCCGAAGCCCATCGACAGCGGCACGCCGCCGGTCGACGAGGCGGCGGAGAGGGCGGTCACCGACTGCAGCACCGGCAGCAGGCTAAGCACGTCGGTCGTGGCGCCGGTGGGCAGCGCCTCCACCTGCTTCTTGACCTGCGCCAGTTTCGCCTCGACCTCGGCGACATAGGCCTGGTTGTTGCGGTAGCTCACCGTCCACGCCGCCAGGATGCCGAGCGTCACCAGGGTCAGCGCCGCGTAGCCGCCCCATTGCAGCAGCGCCCGGCGGCGCTCCCATTTCAGGTTCGTTCCGGCCAGGCCCTGCTCGGCGAACACCACCTCCTTGAGCAGCCGCGTGAGGAAGTAGCTGCGGCCGCTCGCGGCCTGGGGCGGCAGGATCTTGCGCTCCATGCCGAAGTTGCGCGCCAGCGCGCCCATGATCCGGTCGATCGGGCTGCCTTCCTGGGTGCCGCTGGTGAAGTAGACGCCGCGCAGCATCGGCGTTTCCTGGAAGCGGGTGCCGGTGAACACGCTGGCGAGGAAGCCGCCGAGCAGCTCCTTGATCGCGCCGAACTGCTGCGGGAAGGCATAGATCAGCCCGCGCTTCTGGACGTCCCGCTCCTGCTGCATGCGGTCGACCAGGCGGTCGTTCAGGCGGGCCTCCAGCGCGGCGAACTCGCTGGCGAACTCGGCCAGCGGATCGCCGGCGGCGCGCGCGTCGCGGAACGGCAGCGTCATGCCCCAGACCTGGGCGCGCTCCTCCTTGCCGTACTCGCCGAAGAAGTCCATGAAGCCGGCGAGCAGGTCGCACTTCGTGACCAGCACGTAGATCGGGAAGCGGATGTTGAGCTGCTCGTGCAGCTCCTGGATGCGAGCGCGCAGCGCCGCGGCGTGCTTCTCGCGCTCGCCCGGCGTCTGCTGCAGCAGGTCGGCCGCCGAGATGGTGAGGATGATGCCGTTGATCGGCCGGCGCGGCCGGTTCTTCTTGAGCAGCTGGAGGAAGCCACTCCAGGCGGTGGCGTCTACCTCGCGGTTGCTTTCCTGCGTCGTGTAGCGCCCGGCGGTATCGAGCAGCACCGCCTCGTCGGTGAACCACCAGTCGCAGTTGCGCGTGCCGCCGATGCCGCGGATGGCGCCCGCGCCGAAACTCTCGGCCAGCGGAAACTGCAGGCCGGAATTGACCAGCGCCGTGGTCTTGCCCGAGCCCGGCGCGCCGATGAAGATGTACCAGGGCAGCTGGTAGAGGTAATGGCGCTTGCCGAAGATCGCGCCCAGGCCGCCCTTGCCGCCGGGCTCGCCGAGCTTCGCCTGCTTCAGCTTCGACAGCGCCTCCTCGAAGCGCTGGCGCAGCGTTTCCACCTCCTGAGCCGAGGCCGAGGGTTCGCCGGGTGCGCCCGCCGGGGCGGCCTTCAGCAGGCCGTCCATCATCTGGGCGTTCGCGCGCTTCGCCTTGAACACGCCCCAGAGCTTCTTGCCGACGTAGATCGCCAGGATCAGGCCGATCAGCGCCAGCCTGACCCATTCCCGCTCCAGCGGCCGGACCTCGGCGAAGGCCAGCAGCGGGCCGAAGAACCAGATCACCGCGGCCAGGGCGATCAGCCCGAGCACGGCCAGCAGGACCGGATGGAAGATGATGCCCAGGATCTTCTTCATGCTGCGCGCCTGTTCGAGTTGTGCGTTCTCAGGAGGCCTGGCGGGCCGGGTAGAGCGTGATCTCGACGCGGCGGTTGCGCGCCCGGTTGGCCGGGGTGTCGTTCGGCGCCACCGCCTCGCTGTCCGCGCGTCCCTCGGCCGAGAGCCGCGCCGGCGCCACCGTGGCGCCGAGCAGTTGCGCGACCGACTTGGCGCGCTCCTGCGACAGATGCCAGTTCGATGGGAAGCGCGCGGAGCGGATCGGCACGCTGTCGGTGTGGCCGGTGATCAGCACCTGGCCGGGCACCGCGTTCAGGGCCTCGGCGATGCGGCCGAGCAGCGGCAGCACCTTGTCGGCGATCGTCGCGCTGCCTGGCTCGAAGAAGCCGTCGCCGCGGATGGTGATCACGCTGCGGTTGTTCTCGTCGCGCACCGCGACCAGCCCGGCCTCGATCTCCGGCTTGAGGAAACCGGCCAGGCGCGGCTTGGCCGGCGCCGCGGGCGGCGGCGGGGCGGCGGCCACCCGCGGCGCCGGCGCCTGCACGCGGATGCCCTGGATGGCGGCGAACAGCGGATCGGAATCGGTGTTCAGCTTGACCGAGAAATAGGAATACGCGCCCACCAGCAGCAGGGCGGCGATCGCGCCGGCGACCCACAGCGGCAGCGATTCGAACAGCGCGCGCTTCTTCACCGGCGCGCCGCGCCAGTGCGGCGAGAGGTCGCGCTCGTATTCGCCGCGCTGGTTGCGCAGCATCTGGGCCAGCCGCTCGCGCAGCGCCTCCAGCTGCTGGCGGCCGTTGTCCAGCACGCGGTAGCGGCCCTCGAAGCCGAGCGCCAGGCAGACGTACATCAGCTCCAGCATGTCCCGGTTGCCGGCCGGGTTCTCGGCCAGCTTGGCGAGCAGCTGGAAGACCTTTTCGCCGCCCCAGGCCTCGTTGTGGAACATGACCAGCAGGCTGTGACGTCCCCACACGCCGGAGCCGCCCCAGGGCGTGCTGGCGGCGGTCTCGTCGAGCAGGGTGCACAGCACGTAGCGGGCGGCGATGACCTTCTCGGGCGCCACGCCCGCGGCCTTGGCGCGGCCCTCG